>NZ_LFQH01000062.1:0-45314 GCF_001238605.1 Arthrobacter sp. ZBG10
CAACGTCCTGGCCGAGTACATCTAGGCTCCGCCCCCCGGCCGCAGCTGCGGCCAACGCTTTTCAAATGGTCTCCGGCTTTTGCCGGGGACCATTTGTTTGTCCACCCGGGTCCGTTGCCATTCCCGGCATGCACCGCTCATTGTTGCCAGGGCCGGAAACACGCTCCACAATTTGTTTCACGAAACCAGTTTGCGGACCAGCCTTGCACCCTGCGAAAGGGACAACCCGGGAAGGTAGGCACGCGTCAGTGCCCTGCCAATTGCGGGCAGGTGCAGCGGGTCCTGGTAATAAAGATAAAGCGACCGGTATTCGGGTTTGAAACGCGATTTAAAAGCCGCCAGGGAACGGAAGCCATAAACAGGTTCCAGGGCGTGGCCCACCAGATCAAGGATGCTCAGCAGGTTATCGGCGCCTCCTTCCGCCGCGGTCTGCGCTGCGGAAAGGCTGCCGACGGCGGCCGCCGGGTTTCCGTCGCCGGGCCTGCTGGCCAGCGGCGAGCCGGAGAGCGAAATGACTTCCACGGTGTCCCGCAGTCCAAGGACGGCGGAGGCGATCAGGAATTCCATCACCCCTGGAAACCCCTCAGGTCCCCGGCGCATCACGTCGAGCGTCCTGCTGACCAGCCGGCCGCCGTCGTAAACGGGAAGCCAGCTGGTGACCCCGTGAACCGTCCCGCCGGCGTCCACGGCGAGGCAGCACAGCACCTCGGGGTCATCCAGTTCGTCCACGCCGCCGAGGGTGAAGCCCATCTCGGGGACCGACTTGGCTGCTGCCCACCCTTCGGAAACCTCGTTCAGCCGGGACCGCAGCGGCGCGGGCAGCTCGTTGTAAGGCCCCCAGACCGCCGTCACACCCAGCTTCGCTGCGCGGTTCAATGCCGTGCGGACGTTCTGCCACTCCTTGCCCTTGAACTCGATCTCCCGGACCGCCAGCCGGGTCTCCTGCGCCACCGCGACCCGGTGGAAGCCGCGGTCCCGCAGCTCCGGCCATATCCCGTCATCGCAGGAGTACAGCGCCGGAATCAGGGCCTGGCTGCGGCAGTGCGCCAGGAACCCTTCGGTGACCGCGGGCTGGGCAGGCCCGGGCCCGAACGCCCCGCCCAGCGTCAGGGCAACAGTGCCGTGCTGCTGGTAGGCCATGGCACCGTTCCCATCAGGGCTGAACCAGTAGGTGTTTGGTTCCCACAGGGCCATCCAGGACAACGGGCCGCCGCCGCGGTGCAGCAGGTCACGGGCCCGGCTGCGGTCCTGCCTGCCGGAATCGCTGCTGTGCTGGCCGCCCACCAGGATCCACCACACCGCCACCAGGGCGATCACCCAGAAAACCGGCCCGGAGTAGGCAAAGAGCACCGCTTCGACGGTGTTGCGGTCCGTGAACAGGCGCTGGAAGTGCTGTGGAATGGGCACCGGAACGTATTGCCGGGCCAGCTCTGCGAAGAGGCCCGCCACACCGCCGTCGCGGGACAGCCCGCCGGACCCGAACCAGGCCACAGTGTAAGTCCCGGCAAGGACCAGCCACGTACCGCCCACCACAGCCGCCAGCAACCGGCGGGCTCCAGGCAGGGTCTGGACGCGGAAATGCCGCCGGTTCAGCCACAGCACCAGGGCCAGCAGCAGCGGCACCACCACCAGGGGCAGCACGTGGGCAAAAGCAGTCCCCAGCGGTGCCGCCCGTGGACCCAGCGGCCGCGCCGGAAGCAAAGCGAAAAGGGCAAGATAAACGGCGGCGAGGGCGGTGACGGCCAGTTGGATGACCAGGGCAATATTCAGGGCCAGCCTGCGTCCGCGGCGCATGCCGTCCGCGCAGATCAGCAGCAGCGCAACGGGAACCACTGCAAGCGCCAGGCCAAACGGGCCGGCAAAGCCGGCCCGGCCGGCTTCGAGGCAGGATGCCTCCACCGTGGCGCCGCAGTTAAAGGCCAATTGGCCCAGCGTGGGCATCGGGTTCAGCACCACATCGCGCAGCAGCGCCAACGGACCGGTGGGCGAGCGGGCAATGCCCGTCAGGATGGGACCCACGGCAAAGACGGCCACGGTCAGGGCCAGGAGGTTCCGGGCTTCGCGGCCGGTGGAACGGTGCCGGTGCGGTTGGCCGCCGTCGCCCTGGATCCACCATCCGGCCAGCAGGCCCAGCAACGCCCCGATCAGGCCGATGACGGTCTCCGCGTGGCCCACATACAGGACCAGCAGCAGCGAGATGGAAAGCACCACGGTACGGAGCCGGCGCTGCCACAGGACCGGGAGCCGGGCACTGCCGGCCAGTCCGGAAGCGAGGACCGGGCCATACGGACCGATCAGGACAACGTCCGCCATCCGGTCCAGCCACCCGTCCCCCACCGCAACCGCGAGCTGGGTCACCAACAGGAACAGCGTCACGGCGGCAAACTGGCCCAGCACAAGGAGACCGATGGCCGCCTTGGTGCCCAGCCGGCGTTCGGCCAGACCCAGCAGCACCACAATCATCAGCGAGGCAGCCAGGTAGGCCAGGGGGTTGGTGGCAAAGAAAAGGCTGGTGAACATGGACCACCAGGACCCGGCCCGCAGCCCGGGAAGGCTAACCCCTGCCACTTCGAGCAGGTGCTCCGGCGGCCCCGCCAGGAAACTTCCCGTGGCCGCCGCGGTTATCCAGAAGATGGCCAGGACACCGAGCGTGAACGGGACCGCTGCCAGGTTACGGCCCAGACGCTGCAGCACAGGACGGGCCACAGTGGTCCAGGCCAGTCGCGCGGTGGTTTCCTGCTTGGCGGCGCTCATCCGGACAGCCCCCAGCGTCCGGCCAGGAACTGGAGCGCATCCTCGATCCGGCGGGACGATGTGTCCCACGAATGGCCCGTATGCTCCACCCGCTGCGATTCAACGGTAAAGCCGGCGTCCCGGGCCGCGGTGGTGAGCGTATCCAGGTACGCCACGAATTCTGCGTCATCGGCACCGGCCGTGAGATACATGGCGTGCCCGTCAAAGCGTTCGGTTGCCATGATGGCCAATGGCGTCTGGCGGTCGAAAGCCTCCGGGTCCCCGGGGAATGCTGCATCGATGGTCTTCTGGCGCTCCTTGGCCACGGCGGGTTCGGCCTCGCTGGAAAAGCCCAGGACGGCCGGGAACAGGTCAGGATGCCGGGTGCCCATCTGCACGGCGCAGGTGGCGCCGAACGAGAACCCGCCAGCCGCCCAGCGGCTGTGGTCCGTGTCCACCGCCAAGGTGGTGCTGATCCACTGCACCACGTCCTTCGCCAGGTAGGTGTCTGCCTGGGCAATCGCGCTGTCCATGCACATGGTGTTGGCGTTCTGCGAACCATTGGGATCGGCAACCACCACCACCGGGGCAAGTCCGCCGTGGGCAGCGGCGAAGGTGTCCAGGTGGCCCCGGAGTGCACCGCCGGTCAGCCAGTCGGCGGGCCCGCCGGGCTGTCCGGCGACAAGGACAAGCACGGGCAGGGCCGGCCGGTTGGCGGCAAAGTAGGCCGGCGGCAGGTAAATGTAGGCGTCGCGGGCTGCCAGGCCGGAAAGGGTGCCGGGAATGGCGGACCTGCGGAGCTCTCCCCCGGCCGGGAGATCACCCTGGGCTTTCCAACCTTGGAGCGTAACGCCGTCGGGGGCGCCGGACTGGCGCATCAGGGCCGGTTCCAGGACAGGCACGCTGGCCACGGCGGTGCCCAGGAGGTCGCTGACGGTGCGGTTGAGGCCGAAGTAGGCGTTGATCTGCACAGCGGAGAGCGTCGCGACCAGCAGGACCGCCACCAAGCTGGTCCAGCGGGAACGCCAGGAGTTCCCCGGCAGCCTCAGGAAGGCCAGGAGCAGGGCGCCGACGGCGGGCACCAGCCAGATCAGGACGGCGTCCGGGATGTTTTCGGGGAAGACGGAAAGGATGTTGATCAGGGCCCAGTGCACTGCGGCCACCAGGGCGAACGCGGCGGCAGCGGCGGCCAGGACGCGGATCAGCCAGCGGACCGGGCCCATGGCGGCCGGCGGGACTGCCAGGTGGATGGCACCGGCAAGGCCAAGGACCACTGCCGTCCAAAAGACCGGACCGTCAGTGAGCCGGATGTTGTAGAACCATTCCACGGCCGCTAGCGCCAGGTCCCTACGCCGATGACCGGTCCGGCTTCCAGCCACGAGGACAGGCCAGTGTAGGCATCGAACTTCATGGCGAGCCGAAGGTCCTCGCCTTCATAGCGGAGTTCAACGATCACCACATCGGGCTGAACCTTAACGGCCTCATCCTCGGTGGGTTTGCGCCGGCCCAGGAGCTCCAGGGAGCTGCGCTTGAACCGGTGCTTGGGGCGGACGCTGAGGGAAAGCAGCCGGAACCACTCCAGGTCATTGTCCTGATAACGGCAAACCCCCATCTGCCAGCTGTTTCCAGCCGTGCAAATGGAGGCGTCCACCGTGCCGAGGGCACGCCGCAGGTTGAAGCGGCGCACCCCCGAAAGGCACAGTGCAAATACCAGCAGCCCAAAAATGACTGCCATGGCGATGAACGTAATTACCGGAGCGTCCATCAGGGGCGTGCTAGCGGATCCCAGCGGTAGCCGAGCCGCCCAGCTGGGCATTGTCAGCAACGATGACGACGCGGTTGTTGTCCACGGAGAAGAATCCACCGTCAACATCCACGGCGATCCGGTCCCCGGTCACCGGCTGGATGGCCAGTTCACCTTCAGCCAGGATCGCCAGCAGGGGCGAGTGGCCGGGCAGGATTCCGATTTCACCATCGCTGGTGCGGGCCTTGACCATCTTGGCCGCTCCGGACCACACAAAGTGGTCCGCTGCGACAATCTCAACCTCAAGCTCAGCCATATTACTTGGTCTGTTCCTGGATCTTGGCCCACTGGCGCTCGACGTCATCGAGGCCGCCGACGTTGAAGAACGCCTGCTCCGCGATGTGGTCCAGATCGCCGTCGCAGATCGCCGTGAAGCCTTCGACGGTGTCCTTGATGGAAACCGTGGAGCCTTCGACGCCGGTGAACTGCTTGGCGGTGTAGGTGTTCTGGGAAAGGAACTGCTGGATGCGGCGTGCACGCGACACGACGATCTTGTCCTCTTCCGAGAGTTCGTCAACGCCGAGGATGGCGATGATGTCCTGGAGTTCCTTGTTCTTCTGCAGGATCTGCTTCACGCGGACTGCCGTGTTGTAGTGGTCCTTGCCGATGTACTGGGGATCCAGGATGCGGGAGGTCGACGTCAGCGGGTCAACGGCCGGGTACAGGCCACGGGAAGCAATTTCACGGGAAAGTTCCGTGGTTGCATCCAGGTGCGCGAAGGTCGTGGCCGGGGCCGGGTCGGTGTAGTCATCCGCGGGAACGTAGATGGCCTGCATCGAGGTGATGGAGTGGCCCTTGGTGGACGTGATGCGCTCCTGCAGGAGGCCCATCTCGTCAGCCAGGTTGGGCTGGTAGCCCACAGCGGAAGGCATGCGGCCCAGGAGGGTCGACACCTCGGAACCGGCCTGCGTGAAGCGGAAGATGTTGTCGATGAAGAGCAGCACGTCCTGGTTCTGCACATCGCGGAAGTACTCCGCCATGGTCAGTGCGGACAGGGCCACGCGGAGCCGCGTTCCCGGCGGCTCATCCATCTGGCCGAACACAAGGGCGGTGTCCTTGAGGACGCCTGCCTCTTCCATTTCAACCCAGAGGTCGTTGCCCTCACGGGTACGCTCGCCAACACCGGCGAACACGGAGGTTCCACCGAAGTTACGGGCCACACGGGTGATCATTTCCTGGATCAGTACCGTCTTGCCCACGCCGGCGCCGCCGAACAGGCCGATCTTTCCACCCTTGATGTAAGGGGTGAGAAGGTCGATGACCTTGATGCCGGTCTCGAGCATCTCCGTGGAGCCCTCGAGGGTGGCGAACGCCGGAGCCTTGCGGTGGATGGGCCACCGTTCGGTGGTCTCCAGCTCTGCTTCGGTGACATCCAGGGGCTGGCCCAGGACGTTGAAGATGTGGCCCTTGACGCCGTCACCAACCGGAACGGAGATGGGGGCACCGCTGTCCACCACGGACGTGCCGCGGACGAGTCCGTCGGTTGCCTGCAGGGAGATGGCGCGGATGAGGTTGTCGCCCAGGTGCTGGGAGGTCTCAAACGTGATGGTTTTGGTCTCACCGTTGAGAGTAATCTCGGTGGTGAGGGCATTGTAGATCGACGGGATTGCGTCAGCCGGGAATTCGACGTCGACAACCGGGCCGATAACGCGCGCAATGCGGCCGGTGGCACCGGACGTTGCGGCTACGTGTTCGGTAGCAGTGGCAGTCATCTCTCTCACTTCACTCAGTAGATGGCGTGGGGTTAAGTTTATCTGTTGTGGTGCAGGTCCCGCGGGAACCGGTACCGGGCCGGACTAGGACGCGAGGGCGTCCGCGCCGGCAACGATCTCGGAAAGCTCCTGCGTGATTTCGGCCTGACGGGCCGTGTTGCGCAGACGCGTGTACTTCTTGATCAGGTCCGTTGCGTTGTCGCCTGCCGACTTCATGGCGCGCTGGCGGGCGGCGAGCTCGGAAGCTGCTGCCTGCAGCATTGCTGCGAAGAGGCGGGATTCGATGTACCGCGGCAGCAGCGCGTCCAGGACGCGTTCCGTTTCCGGTTCGAACTCGTAAAGCGGCAACAGCTCCGACTCCGATGCAGCTTCCTCTTCCACTACCTCAAGGGGCAGAAGACGGATGACCGTCGGTTCCTGGGTGACCATCGACTTGAAGCGGGTGTAAACGACGTGGATCTCGTCAACGCCGCCGTCCTCGTAGTCGGCTGCGAACTCGGCGAGCAGTGCTGCACCGATTTCACGGGCCGTGGCGAACTCCGGCGCGTCGGTTCCTCCGGTCCAGACCCGTTCATAGGGCCGGTTCCGGAAGTCGAAGTAGGCCTGGGCCTTACGTCCGACGAGGTAGGTCTTGACTTCCTTGCCTTCGGCGTGGAGCAGCTCGTTGAGACCTTCCGCCTGCTTGAGGACGCTGGCCGAGTAAGAACCTGCCAATCCGCGGTCCGAGGTGATTACCAGGACTGCGGCGCGGCGGATCTGCTCCGGCTCAGTGGTCAGCGGGTGGTCGATTTCGCTTTGGCTGGCGACAGCAGAAACGGCGCGCGTGATCGCGTTCGCGTAAGGCAGTGAAGCTGCTACGCGCGCACGGGCCTTGCCGATGCGCGAGGTAGCGATCAGTTCCATCGCCTTGAAGATCTTGCGCATCGACGTGGTCGAGCTGATCTTCTGGCGGTAGACCCGAATCTGGGCTCCCATACTTATCCTTTCCTAACATTTCCCTAAACCGGTGTGCCGGACCCTGTGGGCCCGGCACACCTGTCCAGTGGAATTAGCGCTTCTGCTTGACGATTTTTTCCTGGTCAACGTCGCCACCGGAGATGGCGTCGTGTGCCTCGTGGCCTGCGCCCACCAGGTGGTTGTCGCCTTCGCCGAAGAAACCCTTCTTGAAGTCGATGATGGACGACTTCAAGGCTGCTGCGGTGTCATCGTCCATCACGTTGGTCTGGGCCAGCGTGGTGAGGATGGAGGACTTGTGCTTGAGGTGTTCCAGGAACTCGGTCTCGAACCGGTTCACATCCTCAACGGGAACGTCATCCAGGTGGCCGTTGGTGCCGGCCCAAATGGAGACAACCTGGTCCTCAACCGGGAACGGCGAGTACTGGCCCTGCTTGAGCAGTTCCATCAGGCGGGCACCACGGGTCAGCTGCTGGCGGGAAGCCGCATCCAGGTCCGAGGCGAACATGGCAAATGCCTGCATGTCCCGGTACTGGGCGAGCTCCAGCTTCAACGTGCCGGAAACCTTCTTCATGGACTTGACCTGCGCGGCGCCACCAACGCGGGACACCGAAACGCCCACGTCGACTGCGGGACGCTGGTTGGCGTTGAAGAGGTCCGACTGGAGGAAGATCTGCCCGTCAGTAATGGAGATGACGTTGGTCGGGATGTAGGCGGAAACGTCGTTCGCCTTGGTCTCGATCAGCGGCAGGCCCGTCATGGAACCGGCACCGAGCTCGTCGGAGAGCTTGGCACAACGCTCCAGCAGGCGGGAGTGCAAGTAGAAAACGTCGCCCGGGTAGGCTTCGCGTCCCGGCGGACGGCGCAGCAGCAGTGACACTGCGCGGTAGGCCTCAGCCTGCTTGGAAAGGTCATCAAACACGATGAGGACGTGCTTGCCGCCGTACATCCAGTGCTGGCCGATCGCCGAACCGGCGTAGGGGGCCAGGTACTTGAAGCCTGCGGGGTCGGATGCGGGAGACGCCACAATGGTGGTGTATTCCAGCGCGCCGTTGTCCTCGAGGGTCTGGCGTACAGCGGCAATGGTGGATGCCTTCTGGCCGATCGCCACGTAGATGCAGCGGACCTGCTTGGTCACGTCACCGGAAGCCCAGTTGGCCTTCTGGTTGATGATGGTGTCGATCGCGATCGCGGACTTGCCGGTCTGGCGGTCACCGATGATCAGCTGGCGCTGGCCGCGGCCGATCGGAATCATGGCGTCGATGGCCTTGAGTCCGGTCTGCATGGGCTCGTGCACAGACTTGCGCTGGGTCACGCCGGGAGCCTGGAGTTCCAGGGCACGGGTGGTCTCAGCCTTGATCTCGCCGAGGTCATCGATGGGCACGCCCAGCGGGTCCACAACGCGGCCCAGGAATGCGTCGCCCACGGGGACGGACAGAACCTGTCCGGTGCGGTGGACTTCCTGGCCTTCTTCGATGCCGGTGAAGTCACCGAGTACGATCACGCCGATTTCGCGGACGTCAAGGTTCTGGGCCAGGCCCAGCGTGCCGTCCTCGAAGCGAAGCAGCTCGTTCGCCATGACCGAGGGAAGGCCCTCAACACGGGCGATGCCGTCACTTGCGGTGGTTACGCGGCCGACCTCTACGCGTTCTGCGTTTCCGGGTTCGTAGGACGCCGCGAACTCGTTCAGCGCATTACGGACGTCGTCGGCGTTGATGGTCAATTCGGCCATCTGCAGTCCCTGCTCTCCTGTTTTCGTGATCATCGTTGCTCACGATGACCGGGGTTTGTATCAGTGTGGTTGTGCTTGTCCGGCTAGCCGGCCAGCTGGCGTTGCAGTGAACCCAGGCGGGTGAGGACGGAAGCGTCGAGCACTTCATCCCCCACCTGGACACGGATGCCGCCAATCAGTGCGGGGACAACGGTGAGGTTGACCTTCAGTTCGCGTCCGTACATGGCATTCAGGCCCGCCTGGAGGCGGTCCAGCTGCGTGTGGGACAGCGGCTGTGTGACGCTGACGGTGGCAATCCAGCGCTGCTGTCGCTTGGCGGCCAGTTCAGCGAACCGCCCTACCAGCCGCGACGGCTTGACGCCGCGGGGCTGCGTCACAGCCTGCTTGATGAGGATTTTTGCTTCCTCACTTGCGCCGGGCACCAGCCGCTCAACGAGGGTGGCTTTAGCAGCAGCACTTGCCTGCGGCTCGGACAAGGCACGCTGTACCTCGTGGTTGGAGGCAACAGTCTGGTTGAAGGAGAACAGATCGTTCTCCAGCTCTTCCAGGCCCGAGATTCCGGAGGCAGAAACGGCGGACTTGTTTTCAGCAACGGAAATGACCACCGTTGCGGCAAGGGTCTCGAGTGCATCGCCGATGTCGCGTGCGGCTGCCCAGCGTGAGCTGGCCAATCCGGCTGCGACGTCAGCAGCATCAGCGGAGACTTTCCCGCCAACAAGCTGCCTGACCAGCGCCGACTTCTCGTCACCTGAGCGGGACGGGTCAGTCAAGGCGCGGCGCAAGCCAGCCGAGCTGTCCACCGTTCCCAGAATTCCGAAGAGTTCCTTTGCCAACTGAAGCGACGCCGTCGGAAGTTTTGCTTCCAGACCTGCCAGCGCTGTTGCCAGCGATTCGCTCGATACGCCTGCCATTACTTCGCAGCACCCGCGTTCTGGTTCTCCAGATCTGCCAGGAAGCGGTCAACAACGCGGGCTGAACGCTCGTCATCATTGAGTGCTTCGCCGACAATGCGTCCTGCCAGCGTGGTGGCAAGCGTGCCCACCTCTGCACGCAGGGACACGACGGCGGCCTGGCGCTCGGACTCGATCTGGGCGTGGGCCTGAGCGGTGATGCGGGCAGACTCTGCGCCCGCCTTCTCCTTCAGGTCAGCCAGGATCTGTGCGCCTTCGGCACGTGCTTCCTCACGGATGCGGTTGGCTTCGGCGCGGGCGTCCGTCAGCTGCTGCTTGTACTCTTCGAGTGCAGCAGAGGCCTCGGCCTGGGCCTTCTCAGCCTTGGCGATGCCGCCTTCAATGGCTTCGGCGCGCTCGGCGAAGGTCTTCTCGAACATCGGGACAACAAACTTGACCACGATGAACATAAGAATGACGAAGCCAACCAGGACAACGCCCATTTCCCAAACGTTGGGAACGAGGGGGTTAACCTCTTCGCCTTCAGTGGCGGCTGAGATGATCAGCTGATTCATGTTTCACCCGTCCTTATCTACTCGGTTCTAATGTCCGCTTCGGTTCTCAGGAGAGAACGAAGGCGAAGACCAGGCCGAGGATGGCGAGGGCTTCAGTCAGCGCGAGGCCGAGGAATGCGATCGGCTGCAGGACGCGCTGGGCTTCCGGCTGGCGTGCCACACCGTTGATGTACGCGGCGAACACGAGACCAACACCGATACCACCGCCGATTGCGGAGAGACCGTAACCGATGAGGTTGATTGAGCCGTTGATGGAGCCTTCCATTTTTCTTCCTTTCAAGATGCCACCCATGTGGCAGGTTGTTTGGGTTGCTTCATCCCCGCGAGGGGAAGTCTTTTGGGTGCCTTCAGGCCGTGCGCCGTGCGGCGCTGCGGCTAGTGGCTGTCGGCGTGAAGTGCGCCTTCAATGTAGATCGCGGTCAGCAGGGTAAAGACATAGGCCTGCAGGACCATGATCAGGGCTTCAAGCATGTACATGGCGATGGCGCCTGCCAGGACCAGGACCGAGGTGCCCTGCAGCAGGATGTTCTCCTGCGACACAAGGAACTCGATGCCGTAGCCGGCGATCATCACAATCAGGTGTCCTGCGAGCATGGTGGCGAACAGACGGAGGCTGTGCGTCACCGGGCGGACAATGAAGTTCGAGATGATCTCGATCGGGATAACGATCGGCAGGATGTACCACGGAACCCCGGAAGGAACAGTTGCCAGTTTGAAGTAGCGGATGCCGTTCTTCTTGAGGCCGATGATCAGCCAGGTGAAGTAGACGATCCCCGCCAGAACGTAAGCGCCGCCGACGTGCGAGAACGTGGGGAGCTGGAAAAACGGAATGGCGCCGTAGATGTTGTTCACCAGGATGAAGAAGAACAGGCTGAACAGCAGCGGGACGTACTTGATGAAGTCCTTGCCGCCGATGATGTCCTTGGCGATTCCGTTGCGGACGAAGCCGTAGGCGGCCTCTCCGGCGAACTGGAGCTTGCCGGGTACCAGCTGTCCCTTGCGTGCGGCAAGCACGAAGAAGACGGCGATAAAGACGACGGAGAGGAGGACCAGCAGCATCTGCTTGGAGAATCCCTCTGCGGCACCCCACGGCAGGATTGCCGGCAAATGCATTTCGTTAATACCAGGAGGAGTAAACTCTCCTGAATCTTGGGCCGGGAGCGCAAGCGCGATCAACGCGTTTCCTCTCTGCAGTGTCCATCATTGGGCGTTGGGCGGGGACCGGCGGCCTGATGGCCTGCTGCTCCCCCTGTGAAATTATTTGGCATTAGTGTTGCCGTCCTTGGACGGCCCGCTGGCAGCACGGTGATCTCCAGCTTTTTCTCGGGAACTGGTGAGACCATGCATGTGGGAAAGGTAAAAACCTCCGAGGGCTCCAAGCAGAGCGCCTGCGAGCACAATCCAGCGCGTTCCCCACAGATTATCCAGTCCCCACCCTATCAAACTCCAGACGATGATTCCGCCAATGATGTAGCTGAATACGGCGATTCCAGCGTTGTAACCGCCGTCCCTGCCGTTCTCTGATACACCGGGTGCGGAGACACCGCGGCCGCGGGTGCGGAGGCGTCCGCTGCGGGCGTTCTTCGGGTCACGCATCGGCTGGTCCCTTGCTTTCGGGGTCGTTGTAGATCTGGAGGCGGGCTTTGCTGAAACCGTAGATTTCGGCGGCCTGCCACAGGACCACGGTGGCCACGGCGCTGATGACGAACCACCGGCCGTCAAGCCACTCGGGGGCTCCGACGATAAAAAGGACCGCGGCGAAGCCCACCACCTTGATGAAATAGGTGGCGACAAAAACGCCGATTGCTCCGGCTGGATTGTTACGTCCCACGAAGTGGCCCACCAGCAGGCTGATGCCGAAGAACAGCATCACCAGCACTCCCCCGTACAGGCTGGACAGCCCGCCGTGGGGACCCACGAAGAGGACGGCCACCAGGGAGCAGCTGACGACGGCGGCCGAGCCGGCCAGCGCGCTGAGCTTAAGAAGGTGCAGCCACAGTGATTTCGTGGGACCCGAAGCGCCAACGGGTGAGTTGCCGGACGCGGGTCCGGACTCGGCGTTGGAGGTCATTAGATCCCAATCGTCGGCGCCTGATGGCTGGTGTGGAGGGCAGCTCAAGGCTGCCCCTAAATTCTACACGAGATAGAAATAATTCCTGACCCGCTTTATGCCCGCGTGCTTTCGCCACGTCGGGTCAGGTAAGGCCATGCTGTCACCAGCGCCATGGCCAGCGTGGCGAAGATGTCCACGGTCAGGACAATCTGCCAGGGGAAAACGGCGAACGCCAGGCCCCCGAAGGACAGCACGGCGGTCCAAAGGTAGAGCAGGATTACTGCCGTGCGGTGCGAGTAGCCGATGTCCAGGAGTTTGTGGTGCAGGTGGCCGCGGTCCGCGGTCCACGGCGAACGCCCACGTGCGGTCCTTCGGATGACTGCCAGCCCGAGGTCAAGCAGCGGCAGGAACAGCACCGCAAACGGCAGCAGGATGGGGATGACGGTTGAGATGCCGTTGACCCTGTCATAGAGCCCGGACGTGATCTGGCCCGTGGACACAACACCGGCCGAAGCCATCAGCAGGCCGATCAGCATGGCACCGGAGTCGCCCATGAAGATCTTCGACGGGAACCAGTTGTGCGGCAGGAACCCCAGGCAACTACCCACCAGGACCGCAGTGAGCAGCGTGGCAAGGTCGGAATAGTCCAGCAGGACGGCGTTCCGGTGCACCCAGTAGGCAGTGAAGAAGAACGCAGCTCCGCCTATGACGGCGACACCTGCAGCCAGGCCATCCAGCCCGTCGATGAAGTTGAAGGCGTTCATGCTGACCACTATCAGCCCCGCCGTCAGCACCACCCTGAGCGTGTTGTTCTCCAGGTAGATGGGTTCGGGAATCCAGGGGACGATTGTCATCTGGACACCCCAGACTGCCACCACCAGGCCGGCCACGCTTTGGCCGATCAGCTTGACCCACCAGCGGATATCGAGCAGGTCGTCCGCCACCCCGATCAGGACGATGATTGCCGCGCCGGCCAGGACACCCCAGGGCTGGAAGTTGTTCCGGTAGATGTCCTTAACGAAGAACGACTGGCTGGCCACCACCAGGGCCACAAGCACGCCAAGGAAGATGGCAACCCCGCCCAGGCGTGAGACCGGAATGGAGTGCATGTCACGGCTGCGGATGGGCAGGTGAAGTTCGAGCCGGTGGCCCACGATCCTGGCGCCCCACGTGGCCGCGTAGGAAACGACGGCTGCCGTCAGGCCCATCAGCAGGTACATGATCATGGGGCGGCGGCCGTTTCGACAGATGGCACAATGGCCCCCCGCAGCGGCTGCGGCTGGTTGTTCCCGCGTGGGCTCACTGGCCGGAAATCTGTTCTTCGATAAATGAAACTCTCCGTCGCCGGGCGCGCAGCAGGCAGTTCTTGGTGCCTTACACGGCTGTATTACAGTGGACTCTAGTCAAAGATACTAGCGCCAACAGCTTCATGGCTTCGCGCCACACTGGCGCACAGCGAACGGGGACATCCCTGGCAGCCATGCTGAAAGGACCCCCATGACCCCCCGCGTGGCAGTTGCCGCCGTAACTTTCGACAGGCCCAAAGAGCTTGCCGTGCTCTTGTCCGCCATCAATGCCCAGACCGCCGCTGTGGACACCATCTGCCTCGTGGACAGCGGCACAACGCCGGCCCGCAGCATTGCCGCCGGCCATGCCAATGTGGACTATGTCCGCTCCGAAGCCAATCTCGGTGGCGCCGGCGGTTTTGCCCTCGCCGCCCTGAAAGCGGTGGCCAGTGGCGCCCGCTGGATCTGGATGATGGACGACGACGCCGAGCCCGCAGATCCCGAATGCCTTGCCACCCTGCTCCGCGAGGCAGAAGCCCGCGACCTCGAAGCAGTGGTCCCCTTGGTGACAGCGCCCGGCAAACCCGACCGGTTGTCGTTTTTCTTCCGGCTGGACGGCAAGGTCACCCATGACCTTGCAGAGGTGGAGCAGTTGGGGTTCCTGCCCAACGACGGGCATTTCTTCAACGGTGCCCTGATCCGCTCGGATGTCTTCTTCAAGGTCGGACTCCCCGATATGCGGCTGTTCATCCGGGGCGACGAAGTGGACTTCACCCTGCGGCTGCGGCAGGCCGGCATCAGGTTCGGCACCGTCACCACCACCTCGATCACGCACCCGCACGCCTTTGAAGAAACGCAGCACGTTTTTGGCGCCCGGTGGCACGTCATCGTTCCGGAGTCGGCGTTCAAGCGCTACTACTACTACCGGAACCGCGGGTACCTGATCAGGCGCTATTTCCGGGTCAAGTCCCTCGTGGCGGACGTGGGCGGCTACCTGGGCTACTTCCTGCAGCGCCGGGACCTCCCCGGGCTGATGTCCTGGGCCAAGGCGTTCAGCGCAGGGCTCCGCGGCAAGGGCTTCGCCCCGTTGGAGGACCAGAAGTTCTAGGCGCCCGCCCCTACGGCCGGCGCTCCAAGCGGCGGCCGGCCAGCAGCCACAGCAGGACCCACGGTTCAACCAGCACCCGGTAAGCCACCCGGCGGGGATGCAACACCAGCCGCCAGGCCCATTCGAGGCCCAGCCGGCCAAGCCAGCGGGGAGCAAGCTTCTGCGTCCCGGCAAGCTGGTCAATGGCTCCGCCTACCGCGCAGTACACGGCCGGCGGCAGGTCGGCGAGCCTGCGCTGCAGCACTTCTTCCTGCAACGGCATGCCCAGACCCAGCAGGACCAGTTGGGGCGCCTCACGCTGCAGCCACGTGACAGCTTCATCTTCCCGGGCGGTGTCCCAGCCTGCTCCTGGGAAACCGGTCACGCGGGCACCGGGCACGATCGACTCGAGCATGGTGACTGCCCCGGCATTGGCATCGGCCCCGGCACCCACCACGGCGATCCGTTGCAGGCCGGCCACGCCGCCCAGGGCCGGGAGCCAGTCAGTGGATCCCAGCCTGTAGTCCATGACAGGTCCCTGGGCCTTGCCGGTCCGGCCCCACAGCCACAGCACTGGCGCGCCGTCCAGCAGCACCACGTCACTGCGCTCGTACAGCGCGCGGAAACCATTGTCCTGCAGCGTCAGCGTCACACTGTGCAGGTTGTGGCCCAGGATGGTCCTGGTGGACCCCTCGCTGATGAATCCGCCCAGGACATCCACCAGGTCAGGAACCCGCAAGGGAGTGGCATCGACTCCCAGGCCGGGAACCCTTTGGCGGTCCGGCAACATCAGGATCCGGACGTCCGCTCCGGCGCGTCGGCCGGCGGGACGTCGGCGGTCACTGCTGCGGCCGCTGTTCCATTGCCCGTTTCATCAACGGCGCCGTCGGCCGGTTCGTCAACAGTTTCAGTCGCCGGTTCGTCAATTTCGGCCATGGGGATCTCGCCCAGGCCCAGGACACCCGGCACGTGCTCCCGGAGCCGGTCGAGGCTCACGGCGCCGTTACGGACCACCCGAAGCAGCGGCCCCGTGGCGTCAACGATTGTCGATGCCACCGCGGCGTCCCCAGCCAGGGGCCGGAAGCCGCCTTCCAGGTAAACCTCCACGGACTCTGCCAGCTGCTCGCGGGCATCCGCCGCCGTCTGGGCTGGTGCGTGGCCGGTCCGGTTGGCCGAAGACACCGCCAACGGGCCCGTCAGTGTGAGGAGTTCCTGCGCAATGTCGTCGGCAGGCATCCGCAGCGCCACAGTTCCCTTGGTCTCCCCCAGGTCCCAGTCCAGAGACGGCTGGGCGTGCAGGATCAGGGTGAGCCCGCCGGGCCAGAAAGCCTCGGCAAGCTTGCGGGCATCCGCGGAGACGTCCGTGGCCAGCCCGTCCAAAGCGTTGATGCGGGGTATCAGCACGGGCGGCGGCATGGCCCGGCTGCGTCCCTTGGACGCCAGGAGCATGGTGACGGCCTGGGCCGAAAACGCGTCAGCAGCGATCCCGTAGACGGTGTCCGTAGGGAACACCACCACTTTCTTCTCGCTGATGGCACGCTGGGCGTGCTCCAGGCCGGCCGCGCGCTGATCGTCCGTGGTGCAGTTATAGGTTGTGGTCACTGGCCTATTCTTTCATTCCAAACTGGGAGGATCCGCCAAAAAGGCGGTGGTGGCGCGGTCCTTGCCGTTCAGGTCCTGATGGGACGTGATGCCGGTCCAGGACCCCTGCCGGGCCAGCATGGCGGCAATCCACCCTGACTGGACCTCCGCATGCTCCATCACAAAGTAGCCGCCCGGCCGCAGCAGCCGGGCAGCGGAGGCAGCGGCCGCCGTCGGAAGCTCCATGCCGTCCGCGCCGCCGCCGTACAGCGCTTCCGGCGGATCGTGCAACGCCACTTCAGGTTCGTTCGGGACGGCTTCCGCCGGAATATAGGGCGGGTTGGAGACCACCACGTCAAACGTGCCGTTCAGCTCCGGGAGGGCCGTGCGCAGGTCGCCCTGCACCAGGTTCACTCCCAGGGGCTCGAGGTTCCTTGCTGCCCACGCGTGGGCAAATGCGCTGTATTCCACGGCGTGGACTTCGGCAGCGGGGACTTCCGCGGCGATGGATCCCGCGATCGCACCGGAGCCCGTGCCCAGGTCCACCACACGAGGATGAGCGACGTCCCGGATGTGGTCAATCACCAACTGGACCACGGATTCGGTTTCGGGGCGCGGAATGAACACGCCGGGACCAACCGCCAGTTCCAGGTAGCGGAAGTAAGCCACTCCCGTGATGTGCTGCAGGGGAACCCGGGAGGCACGCTCCGCGATCAGCGCCGCATAGCCATCAGGCGCCGGGGTGTCGCCCAACAGCAAGGCCCGCAGCCGGCCCAGGCCGACGTTGAGGAGGTGGTCGGCGAGGAGTTCTGCGTCCACGCGGGGGCTGGGGACGCCAGCCGCCGCCAGTATCCGGGTGGCCTCACTGACGGCGGCGGCGAGCGTTTGGTCGGGCCCGATGGTCATCGCGGAAGTGGACTAGTCGCCGATGGCGTCCAGGCGCGCCTGTTCGTCCATCTCGATGGCGGACTGGATCACAGACTCCAGGTCACCGTTCATCACCTGGTCAAGGTTGTAGGCCTTGTAGCCCGTTCGGTGGTCGGCGATCCGGTTTTCCGGGTAGTTGTAGGTGCGGATGCGCTCCGATCGGTCCATGGTGCGGATCTGCGATTTGCGCTGCGCGGAGTTCTCGGCGTCGATGATCTCCTGCTGGTGGGCCAGGATCCGGGCACGGAGCACACGCATGCCTGCCTCGCGGTTCTGCAGCTGGGACTTTTCGTTCTGCATGGCCACCACAATGCCGGTGGGCAGGTGGGTAATGCGGACAGCGGAGTCCGTGGTGTTAACGGACTGTCCACCGGGGCCCGACGACCGGTACACGTCGATTTTTAGGTCGTTCTGGTTGATGTCCAGTTCCTCGGGCTCGTCCACTTCGGGAAGGACCAGCACACCGGCTGCGGACGTGTGGATCCGGCCCTGGGACTCCGTGACGGGAACCCGCTGGACGCGGTGGACGCCGCCCTCGAACTTCAGCCGGGCGAAGACGCCTTCAGCGGGATCATTGGAGCTGCCCTTGACGGCAACCTGGACATCCTTGTAACCGCCCAGGTCCGACTCGGTGGCGGAGATGATCTCCGTCTTCCAGCCGCGGGACTCGGCGTAGCGGGTGTACATCCGCAGCAGGTCCGCTGCGAACAGGGCAGCCTCGTCGCCACCCTCGCCACCCTTGACTTCAAGGATCACGTTGCGTGCGTCGTCCGGGTCACGCGGGATCAGCAGCCGCGTGAGCTTGGCGGCCGCAACTTCCAGCGCAGCCTCCAGCTCGGGTACCTCGGCGGCAAACTCAGGGTCCTCGGCGGCCATTTCCCGGGCTGCGGAAAGGTCATCGCTGATGCCCTCCCACCGGTGGTAAGCCTCCACGATGCCGTTAAGCTGCGCGGACCGCCGCCCCAGCTTCCGGGCCAGCCGCTGGTCAGCATAAACAGCGGGATCCCCAAGCTGCGCCTGGATGGCATCATGCTCATCAAGCAGGCCCTGTACGGACTCAAACATTTTCAAAACCTCTTTCGACTCTCACAAGTCTAGTAACGACACCATTAACTTGACCGCTGCTGGCGACTTAACGACGAAGCCGCACGGATTTTCCGCCCCGGGAGTGGCATCGGGCCTGCCGAAGCCGGGTGGCTTGCGATCGTAGATCGTAAGCCACCCGGCGGAGGGGCGGGGGCGGAAAATCCGTGCGGCGTTGGCGCGCGGGACCGCCAGAATCTAGCGGTGAACCCAGCTACTTGTCGTTATCCGACTTGCTGCCCAGCGTCGTCTTCTGAATCTGCATCAGGAACTCGACGTTGCTCTGGGTCTCCCGGATCTTGTTGGTCAGCAGTTCAAGGCTCTGCTGCGTTTCGAGACCGGAGAGGACCCGGCGCAGCTTCCACATGATCTTGACTTCCTCGGCGGAAAGCAGGTTTTCCTCGCGGCGGGTTCCGGACGCGTTGACGTCCACGGCGGGGAAGATGCGCTTGTCGGCCAGCTGGCGGGAAAGCCGGAGCTCCATGTTGCCGGTGCCCTTGAACTCCTCGAAAATGACCTCGTCCATCTTGGAGCCGGTCTCCACGAGGGCCGTTGCCAGGATGGTCAGCGAGCCGCCGTTTTCGATGTTGCGGGCTGCACCGAAGAAGCGCTTCGGCGGGTACAGGGCTGCGGAATCGACGCCACCGGACAGTATGCGGCCGGAGGCCGGTGCTGCCAGGTTGTAGGCGCGGCCCAGGCGGGTCATGGAATCCAGGAGGACCACCACGTCCATGCCCATTTCCACGAGGCGCTTGGCGCGTTCGATCGACAGTTCAGCCACGGTGGTGTGGTCGTCAGCGGGGCGGTCGAAGGTGGAGGCAATGACCTCACCCTTGACGGTGCGCTGCATGTCGGTGACTTCTTCAGGCCGTTCGTCCACCAGCACCATCATGAGGTGGACCTCAGGATTGTTGGTGGTGATCGCGTTGGCGATGGACTGAAGGATAAGCGTCTTGCCGGCCTTGGGCGGGGAGACAATCAGGCCGCGCTGGCCCTTGCCGATTGGGGCCACAAGGTCGATGACACGCGGGCCGATCTTTTTGGGATCGGTTTCCAGGCGCAGGCGCTCGGACGGGTAGAGCGGAACCAGTTTCGCGAACTCGACGCGGTCCTTGAGCTCTTCCGGGGTCTTACCGTTCACGGAGGTGACCCGGACCAGCGCGTTGAACTTCTGGCGCGCGGACTGCTGGCTGCGGTCCTCGCCGTCGCGGGGGGCACGGATGGCGCCTACGACGGCGTCACCCTTGCGCAGGTTGTACTTCTTGACCTGGGCCAGCGAGACGTAAACGTCGTTGGGGCCGGGCAGGTAGCCGGAGGTGCGGATGAACGCGTAGTTCTCCAGGACGTCCAGGATGCCGGCAACGGGCAGCAGCACATCGTCTTCGGTGATTTCGATGTCGTCGACATCGGGTCCCTGGGTACGGTCGCGACGGCGGTCGTTGCGGTCCCGGAAACGGTCGTTGCGGGAGTTGGCGTCCCGGTCCTGGCCCGCGGAGCGGTCAGTGCGCTCGTTCCGGTCGTTACGCTCGGGGCGTTCGTTGCGGTCACGGCGGTTACGGCGGTTACGGCGGCTGCCGCCGTCGCTCTCATCGTTGTCATCGCGGCGGGTGGCTTCGCGCTGGCCTGCGTCGCGGCTGCCGGCATTGTCCCGGCCTGCCTCGGCGTTGTCCCGTGCGGCGTTGTCGCGTGCGGCATTGTCGCGCATAGCGCTCTCACGTGCAGCGTTGTCACGGCTGGCGCTCTCGCGGGCAGCGCTCTCGCGTGTGCTGCGGGTGCGGACGCCCTCGCGGCGGTCGCCGCGCTGGCCGGCTTCGGCGGCTTCAACCGGTGCTTCGGTGCGCTGCTCAGCGGCGGGCTGCTCCGGCGCGGTTTCGGCGGCGGTCTCCTGGCTTGCTGTCGCGGCCGCTTCGCCGCGGCGGCGGTTGCGGGTGCGCGGCTGGCGGCGCTCGGCGCCGTCCGTTGCTTCCGGCGCGGCAGCGGCAGGTGCCGCTTCCGTGGCGGCGGGAGCTGCAGCGGCCTCGGCAGCGGCCGGCTCGGCTGCGGGGCTGATGACGCCGTCGCTTCCGGCACGGCGGCTGCGGCCCCGGCGGGCCCGGGTGGCGTCGGCTGCAGGAGCCTCGGCTTCCGGCACGGCAACAACCTCGGGGGCGGTGGCCACGGCCGGCTTCTCTGCCGCCTTGGCAGGGGCCTTCACCATGGGTGTGCCTGCGCGGTGGGCGGAAATGGCCGTGACCAGGTCCCCCTTGCGCATGCGGGAACCGCCGGAAATGCCGAGCTGGCTGGCAAGAGCCTGCAGCTGGGCCAGCTTAAGGCCGGCCAGGCCGCTGCTCTTGGCGGGTGCAGCCGATGTTTCGGCTGCAGAAGATGATGTTTCCACAGCTGGCAACAGCTCAGTGGTTTCGGTCACGAAGGATCCTTCCCCCTCGACGGCGTCCGGACTGGGAGCTGGACGCGATGATTTGATCTGGGCTGCAGTTCAGATCTGCAGCCGGATATTTTCGGCCTTGCCGGTTGTCTTTTGTGGCCAGCAGGGCCGGTAACAGATACACCTTGCGCTCCGCTCAGTGCGGACCGCCGGACTGACGCGTCAGGGGCAGTTGAAATGCTGCAGATTCCTGCGACAGACCAAGCAGGCGGCACCGGCATCGATTGCGCAGTAAAAGATCCAATGGCAAGGAACTGCAAAAACGGATCAACAGGCGTCAATTACCGCCGGTGCATGTCCACCTTAGCACCTTCAACGTCCACAGCCAGCTTCAGCACCCGCCAGCCGATTTCCGGCGTGTTGGCGGCCGTGAACGCCTCAATCGAGGCCAGCACGGCGGCGGCCTCAACCTCGCCGTTAGCCAGGACCAGCACGGTGGGGCCTGCTCCGGAAACCACTGCTGCGTGCCCCGCCCGGCGCAGGGCGGTGATGAGCGCGGCGCTGGGGCGCATGGCCTCGGCGCGGTAGCTCTGGTGCAGGTAGTCCTCGGTGCCTGGGAACAGCAGTTCCGGATCCGCGGTGAGCGCGTGGATCAGCAGGGCCGCGCGCCCGGAGTTCATGGCCGCCGCATGGTGGCCCACCGAGGCAGGCAGCAAGGCCCTCGCCGCTTCCGTGGACAATTCGTAGTCCGGCACGGCAACAATGGGGATGACAGATCCGGCCACCGTGGCGCAGGTAGTGCTGTACCGGTCACTGTCCTGCCATGACAGCGCCAATCCGCCGAAAATGGCGGGTGCGACGTTGTCCGGGTGGCCCTCCAGCTCACTGGTCAGCTGCAGGATCCAATTTTTGCCGCGGCTGCTCGCCGTCGGCACCATCGCGTTGGCCGCCGTCACGGCCGCCACCACCGCTGACGCCGAGGAGCCAAGGCCGCGGCCGTGCGGGTTGACGTTCTGCGCCGTCACCCGCAGGCCCCGGCGGCGGAAGCCCAAGCGCTCGAGGGCGGCATCGATGGCCCGAACCACCAGGTGGCTGGCGTCGCGGGGCAGCGTCTCTGCACCCTCACCGGTGAGCTCGAACAGGAGTTCGTCCGTGTCCAGGCTTTCAACGGTGAGGGTATCGTGCAGTGCCAGCGCCAGGCCCAGGCTGTCATAGCCGGGTCCGAGGTTGGCGGAGGTGCCGGGGACCCGGACCGTGACACGCTGGCCGGACTCGATGAGCTCCAGTGCGGCCACGGCCTGTGAGGTGGTTTCCAAGGTTACTTTTCTTCCAGTCCCAGTTCAGCGGCGACAGTGACAACGTCGTTGGACACCTTGACCGGCTGCACATCGCTGCCGTCCTCGGTGCGCAGTGCCCACTGGGGATCCTTGAGGCCGTGGCCGGTGACGGTGATAACGATGGTTTTGCCCGCGGGTACCTCGCCGGCGGCGTGCTTCTTCAGCAGCCCGGCCACGCCTGCGGCGGAACCAGGTTCCACAAAAACACCCTCGCGGGCGGAAAGCCAGCGGTGGGCCGCCAGGATCTCGTCGTCGGTGACGGCGTCGATCAGTCCGCCGGATTCGTCGCGGGCGTTGATGGCGCCGTCCCACGAAGCAGGGTTGCCGATCCGGATGGCGGTGGCGATGGTGTCGGGTTCCGTGATGGGGTGGCCGGCCACAAACGGGGCGGCACCGGCGGCCTGGAAGCCCCACATAACAGGAGTCCTGGTGGACACTGCGGGCAGGGTGCCGGCCGTCGCGGACTCGAAGGGCGCGGAGTACTCCTTGTAGCCCTTCCAGTAGGCGGTGATGTTGCCGGCGTTGCCGACGGGCAGGACGTGGATGTCCGGGGCGTCGCCCAGGGAATCCACAATTTCGAAGGCGCCGGTCTTCTGGCCCTGGATGCGGGCCGGGTTGACGGAGTTCACCAGGAACACGGGGTAGGACTCCCCCAGCTTCCGGGCGATGTCCAGGCAGTTATCGAAGTTGCCGTCCACCTGCAGGAGGGTGGCACCGTGGGCGATCGCCTGGCTCAGTTTGCCCATGGAGATCTTGCCCTCGGGCACCAGGACGGCGCACTTCAACCCTGCAGCGGTCGCGTACGCGGCGGCAGAGGCGGACGTGTTGCCCGTGGAGGCGCACACCACGGCCTTGGCGCCGGCTTCCACAGCGGCTGTCATGGCCATGGTCATGCCACGGTCCTTGAAGGATCCGGTGGGGTTCATGCCCTCCACCTTGAGGTAGACCTTTGAGCCTGTGAGTTCGGAGAGCGCCTGTGCAGGCACCAGCGGCGTTCCGCCTTCGCCCAGGGTGATGACCCGGGTGGCTTCCGTGACGGGCAAACGGTCAGCGTATTCGCGGATAACGCCGCGCCATTGGTGAGCCACTTAGACTCCTTCTACCCGAAGAACGGATGTAACTGAGTTGATGACGTCCAGGCCCTTGACGGCCTCGACGGTGGCTGCAAGTGCAGCCTCTGATGCGCGGTGGGTGACAATCCGCAGCTCGGCGGATTCCACGGAGGAATCGGCGTTGCGGTGGATGGTCTGGCGCATGGTTTCGATGGACACGCCGTGCTCCGCAAAAAGCTGCGCGATCCGGGCCAGGACGCCGGGCTGGTCAGCCACGTCCAGGCCGATGTAGTAACTGGTGGACGCTGCGGTGATGGGCAGCGCCGGGACGTGGCCGGTAGTGGTCTCGGTGCGGCCCGGACCGCCCAGGACCAGGCGCCGCGCCGCGGACACCAGGTCGCCCAGGACGGCGGAAGCCGTGGGCGTGCCGCCGGCACCCTGGCCGTAGAACATCAGTTCGCCGGCGTTCTCGGCTTCGATGAACACGGCGTTGAAGGCTCCGCGGACGGCTGCCAGCGGGTGTTCGCGGGGCAGCAGGGTGGGGTGCACCCGCACCGAGACACCGTCGTTTCCGTCCGCGTCCGCAAGCTTCTCCGCGATGGCCAGCAGCTTGATGACAAAACCGGCGTCCTTGGCCGCGGCGATGTCCGCGGCGCTGACTGCGGTGATGCCTTCACAGTGCACGTTTTCCAGGGCAAAGCGGGTGTGGAAGGACAGGGAGGCCAGGATCGCGGCCTTCGCGGCGGCGTCGTGGCCTTCAACGTCAGCGGTGGGGTCCGCTTCCGCGTAGCCCAGGCGCTGGGCTTCGGCCAGGGCGTCGGCGAACTGGGCGCCCGTGGAATCCATCTGGTCCAGGATGAAGTTGGTGGTGCCGTTGACGATTCCCAGCACGCGGGTGATGCGGTCACCGGACAGGCTGTCGCGGATGGGGCGCAGGATGGGGATCGCACCGGCCACCGCGGCCTCATAGGAGAGCTGGACGCCTGCTTTGTCGGCTTCCTCGTATAGGGTGGGGCCGTCCTGGGCCAGCAGGGCCTTGTTGCCCGTGACCACGCACGCGCCGTTGCTGAGTGCAGCGAGGATCAGCGTGCGGGCCGGCTCGATGCCGCCCATAAGTTCGATGACCAGGTCGGCGTCCTTGACCAGGGTCTCGGCGTCCGTGGTGAAAAGGTCCTGGGGCAGGTCGACGTCGCGCTTGGAGTTAACGTTGCGGACGGCGATCCCGCTGAGCTGAAGGCGGGCTCCGGTCCGGGCGGCCAGAGCGTCGGCGTCCTCAAGGAGAATCCGCGCCACCTGTGCCCCAACGTTGCCGCAGCCCAGGAGGGCCACCTTCAGGGTTCGCATTTCCGTCATTCAGGCTCCCATGTCGCGGTTCAGCAGATCTTCTTCGGTTTCCCCGCGGACAATCAGCCGGGCAGATCCGTCGCGCACCGCGACAACGCCCGGCCGGGCCAGATAGTTGTAGTTGCTCGACAGGGCCCAGCAGTAGGCGCCGGTCCCCGGTACTGCAAGCAAATCACCGGCTGCCACGTCCCCGGGCAGATATACATCTCTAACAACTATGTCGCCGCTCTCGCAATGTTTGCCCACCACGCGGGACAGTTCCGGGGCGGCGGCGGAGGTTCGGCCGGCCAGGACAGCCGAGTAATCCGCGTCGTAAAGCACCGGGCGGGCGTTGTCGCTCATGCCGCCGTCCACCGAAACATACCGGCGCGGATACGTAACGTTTCCGGCGTCGGTGCCGGCGGGCGCGTCGACCCTGACCGTCTTGAGGGTGCCCACCTCGTACAGCGTGAAGGTGGTGCTGCCCACGATCGCCCGTCCCGGTTCAATGGAGATCCGGGGTGCCGTGATGCCCAGCTCCGCGCAGGTGGAACGCACGACGGCGGCCATCGCCGCTGCGATTTCCGCCGGGGGGCGCGGGGTATCCACCGCCGTGTAGGCGATGCCGTATCCTCCGCCGAGGTCCAGCTCCGGCATCATGATGCCGTATTTTTCCTGCATCGCGGCCAGGAAGCGGAGCAGCTTCTCCGCCGCCACGGCAAAGCCGTCCGGTTCGAAGATCTGCGAGCCGATGTGGCAGTGCAGGCCCAGCAGGTCGATCCCAGGGTGCGCGGCGGCTGCTGCCACCGCTTCCTCGGCGGCGGAAAGGCCTGCCTGTTCCGTGGTGTCAGCTGCCATGGAGAGGCCGAACTTCTGGTCCTCATGGGCAGTGGCGATGAATTCGTGGGTGTGGGCGTGGACGCCCGGGGTGAGCCTGAGCATCACCTTCGCCTGCTCGCCGCGCGCCTGGGCGATGGCGCCCACGCGGACCAGTTCCGCCAGGCTGTCCACCACGATCCGGCCCAGGCCCATGTCCAGGGCGCGGGTGATCTCGGCGTCGGACTTGTTGTTGCCGTGCAGCGCCACGCGGTCCCCGGCGATGCCGGCGCGGGCGGCCACAGCCAGCTCGCCGCCGGAAGCCGTGTCCAGGCGCAGGCCCTCCTCCTCAACCCACTTCACTACAGCGGTGCACAGGAAGGACTTGCCGGCGTAGTAGACGTCCACGCCGCCGCAGATGTCCGCGAAGGCTGCGTCGAAGGCGTCTTTGAAGGACCGGGCGCGGGACCGGAAGTCGGCCTCGTCCAGGACAAACAGAGGGGTGCCGAACTGTTCCTTGAGGGCCGAGACGGGCAGGCCGGCCACGGCAATTTCGCCCTGGTCGTTGCGCTGCACGCCGCCGGCCCACAGCGGTTCATGCAGGACGTTGAGGTCGTCAGGAACGGACAACCATTCGGGTGCCAGCGGTGAAGCGGTGGTATTGGCCTGTGCGGTCATCGCTGTCACATCCGTTCCGGCGCGGAGACGCCCAGCAGGTCAAGGCCGTTGGCCAGGACCTGGCTGGTGGCGTCGTTGAGCCAGAGGCGGGTGCGGTTCACGTCGGTAACCGGTTCCTCCCCCATCGGGGCCACCCGGCAGGCGTCATACCAGCGGTGGTAGGCGCCCGCGATGAGTTCCAGGTGCCGGGCCACGCGGTGCGGTTCGCGCAGTTCCGCGGCCTTGGCCACGATGGAGGGGTAGCTGCCCAGGTGGGAGAGCAGTTCGTTTTCCGTTGTGTGGTCCAGCAGCGCGGCCTCAAACACGGAGCGGTCAACACCGGCGGCCACGGCGTTGCGGGCAGCACCGCGGGACCGTGCGTGGGCGTACTGGACGTAGAACACCGGGTTCTCGTTGCTGTTTTTCTTCAGCAGTTCCGGGTCAAGGGTCAGCGGCGAATCGGCCGGGAACCGGGCCAGCGAGTAGCGCACCGCGTCCTTGCCCAGCCAGTCGACCAGGTCCCTGAGCTCGATGATGTTGCCGGCGCGCTTGGACAGCTTGGCGCCGTTGACGGAGACCAGCTGGCCGATCAGGACCTCGATGTTGGCCTCGGGATCGTCCCCGGCGCAGGCGGCGATGGCCTTGAGCCGGTTGATGTAGCCGTGGTGGTCGGCGCCCAGGAGGTAAATCTTCTCCGGGAAACCGCGGTCCTTCTTGGACAGGTAATACGCGGCGTCCGCAGCGAAGTACGTGGGCTCGCCGTTCGCGCGGATCATCACCCGGTCCTTGTCGTCCCCGAAGTCGGTGGTCCGCAGCCAGACCGCGCCGCCGTCGTCGAACACGTGACCCTGTTCGCGCAGGCGCGCCACGGCACTTTCGATCGCGCCGCCGTCGTGCAGTTCCTGCTCGGAGAAGTAGACGTCGAATTCGACGCCGAAGTCCGCAAGGGTGGTTTTGATGTCCTTAAGCTGCGCCTTGTACGCCGCGGCCCGGATCACGGGGACGGCCGCCACCTCGGTGAGTTCGCGGATGTCCGGGTGAACGGTGAGCACTTCATGGCCCAGGTCGGCGATGTACTGGCCGGGATAGCCGCCCTCGGGTACCGGGCGGCCATGCAGCCGCGAGTACACGGAGTTGGCAAAGACGTTCATCTGCGAGCCGGCGTCGTTGATGTAGTACTCGGTGGTGACCCGGGCGCCGGAGGCCCGCAGGACGCGGGCAATGGCGTCACCGAGGGCGGCCCAGCGGGTATGGCCGATATGCAGCGGGCCCGTGGGGTTCGCGGAAACAAACTCCATGTTGACGGTGTGGCCGGCGAGCGCGGTGTTGGTGCCGTAGGTCCGGCCTGCCTCCACAATCACCTTGGCGAGGGCGCCGGCTGCGGCGGCGTCGACGGTGATGTTGAGGAAGCCCGGTCCGGCGATGTCCACGGCGGAGACGCCGTCGATCGAGGCCAGGCGGGTGCGGAGGACGGTGGCGAGATCGCGGGGGTTCATTCCGGCGGGCTTGGCCAGCTGGAGTGCGATGTTGGTGGCCCAGTCGCCGTGGTCCCGGTTCTTGGGTCGCTCCACGCGCACCTCGTCCGGCACTGCTGACGCTGCCAGGCTGATTTCGCCGGCAGCAACGGCGTCCTTCAGGCAGGCGGATATGGCGAGGGAGAGTTCTTCGGGAGTCACCCTCCTAGCCTACCGGGGGCCCGGGACAGCAAAGAATCTTACGGCGGACCCGTTGCGGGCCCGCAGGTGATGGAGGCAACCGGGTCCGGCTGAACCAATAGGCTTGCTCCGACGTTGACATAACAGTAACCACCGCCGGATGAACCAATGACGAAACGAGAGCCCCACATGAGACCCTCAGTACGCAAGGGCGTTTACGCCGGAATGGCAGGCCTTTCCCTGGTCGGCGCCGTGGCGGGCTGCGCGCCCGCCGCTTCCGGCGGCGACCCCGCCAACACATCTGCCGCGGAGACGCCGGCGGCCGCACCCACCACGGGCACGTCATCCACTTCGATGGCCACCACGGGATCCGGCGGCGCCTCCGCCTACAAGGACGGCACCTACAGCGCGGACGGCAACTATGTCTCCCCCAACGGGACCGAGACCGTCGGTGTGGAGCTGACTCTGGCGGCCGGCAAAGTCACGGACGTGCAGATCACCACGCACCCTTCCAACCCCAACACCCGCAAGTTCCAGGGTGAGTTCGCCGGTGGTATCGCCGGTCAGATTGTGGGTAAGGACATTGACGGCCTCAACGTCTCCAAGGTGGCCGGCTCGTCACTGACCAGTGGCGGTTTCAACGACGCAGTGGAACAGATCAAGTCCGAGGCGAAGTAGGCGGTGCCGGCAGCGGACGGCGCGGCATTTTCCTTTGCGGGCATCGGCACGCAGTGGGAAATCACCACGCCGCGCCCGCTGTCCGGCCCCCTCCGGACGGCGCTGCTGGCGACGGTGGAAACGTTCGACGGCGTGTGGTCCCGTTTCCGGGACGACTCACGGGTGGCGGCCATGGCCCGGGCCGCGGGCAGCTACACCTTCCCCGCAGAGGCCTCAGCCCTGGGGGAACTGTATCGGACGCTGTACCGGATCACCGGGGGTGCCATGACGCCCCTGATCGGCAGCAGCCTGGAGCGCCTGGGCTACGACGCGCAGTACTCCCTGCAGCCAACCGGCGCGGCCCTTCCGGCGCCGGCCTGGGACGGCCGCCTGGACTGGACCGGCGCCACCCTCACCGTCAACGGGCCGGTGGTCCTGGATATCGGCGCAGCAGGCAAGGGGCTGCTGGTGGACCTGCTGGCCGCGGACCTTACTGCCGCGGGCCACGACGCCTTCCTGATTGATGGCAGCGGCGACCTCCTGGCCCGCGGCCCGGGCACCGTCCGCGTGGGCCTCGAACATCCCTACAACCCCCGGCAGGCCATCGGGGTGGTGGAGTTGGCGGGACGGTCCCTGTGCGCCTCGGCCGCGAACCGGCGGGTGTGGGGCGATGGGCTCCACCACGTCCTGGACGGCACCACCGGCCTGCCTGTGCGGACCGCCGTGGCCACCTGGGCCATGGCGGAGACCGCAATGGTGGCGGATGCCCTGGCCACAGCACTGTTTTTTTCACCCGGGCCTGCGCTTGAGGAGTCATTCGACTTTTCCTGGCTGACCGTCTTTTCCGACGGCAGCGCCGCCCACTCCGCCGACTTTGAAGGGAAACTGTTCACATGAGTTCCGTGGAAACACCCAAGGCGGGCCCTGCCCCTTCCCTTGCCGGCACAGTGGACACCGCCCTGGGCCGGCTCACCATGTACCGGCTGGTGCTCCTGGTCCTTGCAGTCCTGGTGGCCTACAGCCTGCTGCTGGATGTCCTGGGCTGGCTCACCTTCGGGATCCCCGAGATGCTGGCCCACCTGGTCCTGTGCCTGGCGCTGACCTACACCGCCAACCGGGCCCTGGCCGCACTGTTCCGGGTACAGCCGCACTCCGAGTCCGCCCTGATCACCGGCCTGCTGATCTATTTCCTGTTCTGGCCCTCGTTCCAGGTGATGGACGTGGCAGGGGTGGCGCTGGCCTGCGTCCTGGCTTCCGCCTCCAAATATGCCCTGGCGTGGCGTGGCCGGCATGTTTTCAACCCCGCCGCCGCCGGCGCCTTCGTCACGGGCCTGACCGGCCTGAACATTGCCACCTGGTGGGCCGCCACACCAGCCATGCTGTTCCTGCTGGTCCCGGGCGTCCTGTTGGTGCTGTACCGGACCCGGAAAGCCCTGATGGCTGCCGTTTTTGTGGCGGCGTCCACGTCCATCATCACTGTGGAGCTGGTCCGTGCCGGCTTGAGCGCCGGGACGGGCCTCTGGCAGGCGCTGGCGCAACGGCCGGTGCTTTTCTTCGTAGGTTTTATGCTCACGGAGCCGCTGACCCTTCCGCCGCGCCGCTGGCAGCAGCTGGCACTTGCTGCCGTTGTGGGTGTGGTCTTTGCGGTTCCGTACAACTTCGGCTTCCTCGCCAACTCCCCCGAGGCCGCGTTGCTGCTGGGTAACCTGCTGGCCTTTATGCTGGGCCAGCGCGGCGGCGTGACGCTGCGGCTGGAAGGCACCCGCCAGCTGACGCCCACCACAACCGAATTCTCCTTCACCCCTGCCCGGCCGGTACGTTTCCAGCCGGGCCAGTACATGGAGCTCGACCTGCCGCACGCCAAGTCGGACGGCAAGGGCCGGCGCCGGGTCTTCAGCCTGACGGGCGCACCGGATGCGCGGCAGGTAACCTTCGGCGTCCGGACCGCCGGTCCCCTCTCCGCCGCCAAGAAGGCCCTCCTGGCGCTGGAGCCCGGCGATAAGCTCCGCGCCACCTCCGTGGGCGGCGATTTTGTCCTCCCCCGGAACCGGCAGCAGCCGGTGCTGCTGGTTGCCGCAGGAATCGGCATCACCCCGTACCTGTCCCATCTGTCCTCCGGCGGGCTGCGGGACCGCGACGCGGTCCTGCTGCTGCTGGCCCGGAGCGCCGCCGAGGTGGCCTATGCCGATGAGCTGCGCGCTTCGGGCCTGCGTGTGGTGGTCCACCTGGCGGACGGTTCTGCGCCGCCCCCGGACCTGGCCGGCACACCCAACGGGGGCACCCGGCTGGACCCGGCAGCACTCAAGGCGCTGGTCCCTGACATCGGGGCGCGGGAGGTCTACGTCTCCGGTTCACCGGCCAGCGTCGCCTCGCTGCGCCGTGCGGCCAGGGCAGCCGGCGCCCGGCGCGTCCACACGGACTCGTTCGCGGGCTACTGAAGGCTGCCGGAAGGTGCCCCACACCACCCCCGCAGCGGCCGTTTTTCCTTGCGGGCCACCTTACTGCTAAGCTCTAGGACGTCCCGCCGGAAACGGCAGGAACCCCGGATTGCCCTCGTAGCTCAGGGGATAGAGCGTCTGCCTCCGGAGCAGAAGGTCGTAGGTTCGAATCCTATCGAGGGCACCAGCCAAAACCACCCCGGTCCTGCCGGGGTGGTTTTGTTTAACCCACCGTGCACCACCGGTCCGGTTTTCCGGCAGGTGAGCCTGCACTGGATTGTCGGCACCCCCTCGTAGTCTGGTTCCACCGACTCCAGGAGGTAACGCCATGCACACGCCGTTCTGCACCATCGTCCCGCCGTATCTGCTGCGGCGGCTGGCGCGCCAGGATGCGCCGCAGTTTTCCGCAGCGGCCCGGGCCGCCCGGGAAGCCCTGGTCCATGTCCGGTCAGTGCAGGCGGCCCGGACCCGGTCGGCAGCGGCCGGCCCGGCCGGCGTGCGCCAGACAGCTCCGGGGCCGGTGAACCGGACCATCTACGACGCCGGCAACGCTGAAGTCCTGCCGGGGAAGCTGGTCCGCAAGGAAGGCGAACCGGACACCGGAGACCTGGCCCAGGATGAGGCCTACGCCGGGCTGGGCTCCACCCACCGGCTCTACGCGGACGTTTTTGGCCGGAACTCCGTGGACGGCAACGGCCTGGGCCTGGATGCCACGGTCCACTTTGGCAAGCTGTATGACAACGCCTTCTGGGACGGCAACCAGATGGTCTTCGGCGACGGTGACGGCGAGGTCTTTGACCGGTTCACCAAGTCCCTGAGCGTGATCGGCCATGAACTGGCGCACGGCGTCACCCAGTTCACTGCCGCCTTGGTATACCGTAACCAGGCCGGCGCGCTGAACGAGTCGATGTCGGACGTCTTTGGCGCCCTGGTGGAACAGTACGTCGGAAAACAGTCCGCTGCAGAGGCCAGCTGGCTGATCGGCGAAGGCCTTTTTACGCCCGAAGTGCAGGGCACTGCGCTGCGTTCCATGAAGGCGCCGGGTACCGCGTACGACGACGACGTGCTGGGCAAGGATCCGCAGCCTGACTCCATGGATACGTATGTGCGCACCAGCGCTGACAACGGCGGCGTGCACATCAACTCCGGCATCCCCAACCGTGCCTTCTACCTCGTCGCCGAAGCGCTGGGCGGGAACGCCTGGGACGCCCCGGGCCGGATCTGGTACGACACCCTGACAGGCGGTTCCCTGCCACCAACGGCAACATTCGGTGTTTTTGCCCGTGCCACCGCCGCGTCCGCCGTGGAAATTTTTGGTGCCGGCTCAGCAGAGCATGACGCCGTGGCCAAGGCGTGGGAAACTGTGAAGGTCAAGCTCTAAACGGAGCTCCCCGCGGCCCGGCGACGGGCAGCGGGGCAGCAGGAACCCAGGAACCAGGCCATGAAGATCAGTGTGGAACGGACCGGCGGAATTGCGGCAATAACCAGGGTCTGGACCGTTGAGGCCCAGTCCGAGACAGCCATTAACGAGTGGCAGTTTCTGGTGGAGGCATGCCCCTGGGACGCAGTGCCCAGGACCACGCGCGCGGCAGCGCAGGCGTTTTCAGACGCCGTGCCTGACCGTTTCATTTACTCCATCCGCGCCGGCCAGCGGCGTGCGGCCCTGCCGGAACGGGCGGTTACCGGCCCGTGGCGGATCCTGGTGGACAGCGCCCGGGCCGCCGCCGAAGAAGCCCGCGCCGAGCCGGGTACCGACCCCGCCTGAGTGGTCCGCTCAGCCCACGCCTGCCAGCTGGCCGCGGAACGCCCGCCGGTAGGACTGCGGACTGGTATCGAGGACCTTGGCGAAGTGGTGCCGCAGCAGCACCGGGTGGCCAAAACCGGATTGCCTGGCCACCTCGTCGATGTTCAGGTCCGTTGACTCAAGCAGCTCCTGCGCACGGAGCACACGCTGGGAATTCAGCCAGGCAGCGGGCGTCGCGCCCGTTTCCGAGCGGAACCGGCGGGCAAAGGTACGGGCGGACATGTGCACCTGGGCGGCAAGGTCGTTGACGGAGTGTTCCCGGTCCAGGTTGCCCACCATCCAGCGCAGGAGTTCGGCCATGGGTGCCGAGCCGCAGGTGGGGATGGGCCGCTCGATGAACTGGGCCTGGCCGCCGTCCCGGTGTGGCGGTACCACCATGTCCCGGGCGATCGCGGCGGCCACCTGGGCCCCGAGTTCCACCCGGACAAGATGCAGGCAGGCATCGATTCCCGCAGCCGTGCCGGCAGAGGAAATGATGTTCCCGTCCTGGACGTAGAGCACGTTTTCGTCCACCTCAACGCCGGGATAGGAGGTGGCCAGCTCCTGCGAATGCCGCCAATGCGTGGTGGACCGCCGGTCCGCCAGCAGCCCTGCCCTGGCAAGCGCGAACACAGCCGAGCAGATCGACATCACCCAGGCGCCCCTCTTATCTGCGGCGCGCAGGGCCGCGAGCACCGGCTCCGGCAGTTCCGCGTCCCCGCCATAAGGGGTCATGATGACGAGGTCGGCGTCCAGGGTGGCGTCCAGGCCAAGCTCCACATTCATGGAAAGCCCGGATTCGAGTGTCACGCTGCCCGGGACGGGCGTGCACACCCGGAAATCGAAAGCGGGAACGCCGTTGCCCCGCCGGGACCGGTCGATGCCGAACACCTCGCAGGCGGTGCCGAACTCGAACATCGAAACGTTGGACACCACAATGACTGCCACTGTTTTGAGCATATTTCCAGTGTGGCAGTAATTCACGCTTTTTGGTCGTTTCTGCCACTGTTTTTGCTGCCGGCCCGGGATCACGATGAAGACATGGAAATCTTCGTCAGCATCCTCATCGTTTCTGTCCTCCTGGTCGTGGCAGCCACGGTTGCCGCGATCCTCCACGACGGTCGTGGTCACTTGCCCCGCATCGACTCCCGCCTGGACTGGTCAGCCTTGGAACTGCCCAGTTCCAGCCACACCAGCCGCCTCTTCTGACGTCCGGGGTCCGGACCGGCCCCTGGGCGGCCCGGCTGCGGCAGTAGAATGTCAGCAGCCATGACTTTTCATATTTCCTATCCCGCCGAGCTGCCGGTTTCCGAGCGCCGCGACGACCTGATGGCCGCCATTGCCGCCAACCAGGTGACAATCATTGCCGGCGAGACCGGTTCCGGAAAGACCACCCAGATCCCCAAGATGTGCCTTGAACTGGGCCTGGGCGAGAACGGCCTGATCGGCCATACCCAGCCCCGGCGGCTGGCGGCACGCACGGTGGCCGAACGCATTGCGGAGGAACTGGGCGTGGACATCGGCCAGGAAGTGGGCTTCCAGGTCCGCTTCACCGGTGAAGTCAGCCGCAACACCAAGGTCAAGCTGATGACGGACGGCATCCTGCTGGCCGAGATCCAGCGCGACAAGCTGCTGCGCAAATACAACGCGATCATCATCGATGAAGCGCATGAGCGCAGCCTGAACATCGACTTCATCCTGGGCTACCTGCGGCGGATCCTGCCGCAGCGCCCGGACCTGAAGGTCATCATCACCTCCGCCACCATTGATCCAGAGCGGTTCGCCAACCATTTCGGCACGCCGGAGCAGCCGGCACCGATCATCGAGGTCTCCGGCCGGACCTTCCCGGTGGAAATCCGCTACCGGCCGCTCTCGCAGCCCAAGGACGACCAGGACGAGGGCTCGGACGATGAACTCGAGGAGGACCGGGACCCGCTGGACGCGGTCTGCGACGCTGTGGACGAACTGGCTTCCGAGGCCCCCGGCGACATCCTGGTGTTCTTCTCCGGTGAACGCGAAATCCGGGGCGCTGCAGAAGCGCTGCAGGCCCGGATCCAGTCCAACCGCAGGCTGGCGGGCACCGAGGTCCTGCCACTGTTTGCCCGGCTGAGCCTGCAGGAACAGCACAAGGTGTTCCACCCGGGTTCCAAACGCCGCATTGTCCTGGCCACCAACGTGGCGGAAACCTCGCTGACAGTGCCAGGCATCAAGTACGTGATCGACACGGGCACCGCCCGCATCTCCCGCTACTCGCACCGCACCAAAGTCCAGCGGCTGCCCATCGAACGGGTTTCGCAGGCATCCGCCAACCAGCGTTCGGGCCGGTGCGGCCGTGTGTCGGACGGCATCGCCATCAGGCTGTACTCGGAGGAGGACTTCGAGTCCCGCCCCCTCTTCACCGATCCTGAGATCCTGCGCACCAACCTTGCCGCGGTCATTTTGCAGATGACCGCCATGGGTGTGGCACGCGGGCCCAAGGACGTTGAAGAGTTTCCCTTCGTGGAGCCGCCCGAGTCGCGGGCCATCAACGACGGCGTCACCCTGCTCCGCGAACTCGGCGCCCTGGCAGCGGCGCAGCCGGCCGGCGCAAAGGGCGGTGCAAAGGGCGGCGGGCTGACCGCCGTCGGGCACCAGCTGGCGCAGTTGCCGGTGGATCCCCGCCTGGGCAGGATGATTGTGGAGGCCGGCAAACGTGGCTGCGTCCGCGAAGTCATGATCCTGGCAGCCGCGCTCACCATCCAGGACCCGCGGGAACGGCCCACCGACAAGCAGCAGCTCGCGGCCGAAAAGCACAACCGGTTCAAGGACGAGAATTCGGATTTCACCGGGTTCCTGAACCTCTGGAATTACCTGCAGGAGAAGCAGCAGGAGCTCTCCTCCTCAGCATTCCGGCGCCTGTGCCGCAACGAGTTCATCAACTACCTGCGCGTCCGCGAGTGGCAGGACCTCTTCGCGCAGCTGCGCCAGCTGGCCCGCCCCCTGGGCATCAGCCTGGACAACAATCGCGAGGTGGATCCTGTGGGCAACCACGAAGGCATCCACATCAGCCTGCTGTCCGGCCTGCTGAGCCATATCGGCATCCTGGACGAACGCAAGCGCGAATACGCGGGCGCCCGGGGCAGCCGGTTCGCGATTTTCCCCGGGTCTGCGCTGTTCAAGAAGTCCCCCACGTTCGTGATGGCCGCCGAGCTGGTGGAGACCAGCCGCCTCTGGGCACGCGTGGCAGCCCGCTTTGATCCGCTGTGGGCGGAACAGGTGGCACCGGACCTGGTGAAGCGCAGCTACAGCGAGCCGCACTGGTCCACCAGGCAGGGCTCGGTGATGGCCTACGAAAAGGTCACCCTCTACGGGGTACCGATCATCGCCCAGCGGAAGATCAACTACGGCCGGGTGGATCCGGTCCTGGCCCGCGAGCTGTTCATCCGCCATGCGCTGGTGGAAGGCGACTGGAAAACCCAGCACAAGTTCTTCCACCGCAACCGGGCCCTCCTGCACGAGGTGGAGGAACTGGAAGCGCGGATGCGCCGCCGGGACCTCATGGTGGATGACGAGACGCTTTTTGAGTTCTACGACGCGCGGATCGGCGCTGAGGTGGTCTCCGAACGGCACTTCGACAAGTGGTGGAAGGACGCCCGCCGGGAGCAGCAGGACCTGCTGGACTATGACAAGTCGTTGCTGATCAGCAACGACGCCGATGACCTGGACGATTCCGCCTACCCCAAGTCCTGGCTGCACAAGGGATTCGACCTGCCGCTGAGCTACGAGTTCCACCCGGTGGCTCCCGGTTCTGCGCCCAACCCGTCCGACGGCGTGACGGCAGAAGTGCCGGTCCTTTTCCTGAACCAGCTCGACGACGCCCCCTTCCGGTGGCTTATTCCGGGCCAACGTGTGGAGCTGGTAACGGCCCTGATCAAGTCGCTGCCCAAGCAGGTCCGGAAAAACTTCGTGCCTGCTCCTGACGTCGCCCGCCAAACGGTAGCCGTCCTCGAAGCCGACTTCGACCCGGCGGCGGATGACCTCGAAGCCTCCCTCGAACTGGCCCTCCGGCGGCTCCGCGGTGCTGTCATCCCGCCGGGATCGTGGAACTGGGACGCCGTTCCCCCTCACCTGCGCGTGAGCTTCAAGGTGGTGGACAGCAAAGGCAAGGTGCTGGAGGAGGGCAAGGACCTGCCGGCGCTCCAGGAACGGCTGGCACCGGCCACCCGGCGTGCCATCGCCGAGTCCCTCGGCGCCACCCCTGCGACAACCGGTCCTGCCGCCGGGGGAAAGGTCAAACGCAACGGCACAGGGCCCGACGCCGGCACAGCCGCTGCCGGGGGGCGGGGGCAGGTGCCCGGCGGCTTCGCCGAACAGACCGGATTGGTTGAGTGGTCGGTGGGGACCCTCCAGCAGCAGGTCAGCAGCATGGTCAAAGGCCACACTGTAACTGGCTTTCCCGCCCTGGTGGACCAGGGGACGTCAGTGTCCCTCCGCGTGTTCCAGACTCCGGCCGAGCAGCAGGCTGCCATGCGGGGCGGCGTCATCAGGTTGCTGGCCCTGCGCGTCCCGGCACCCGACCGCTACGTCCTCGAACACTTGAGCAACACCGAGAAGCTCACGTTCAGCCAGAACCCGCACGGCTCGGTCACGGCGCTGATCGCGGACTGCGCCCTGGCAGCCATCGACAAGCTGGTCCCCGCCCAGCTGCCGTGGGACCGGGCAGCCTTCGACGCGCTGTATGAGACCGTGCGGGCCGAGCTGATCGACACCGTCTTCAGCGTCACGTCCGTGGTGGAACGGATCCTGGCCAGCGCCCGCCGGATCGAAAAGCAGCTGAAGGGCACCACCAGCCTGGCCCTCATCAGCGCCCTCAATGACATCCGGAGCCAGCTGGAGAACCTGGTCCATCCCGGCTTTGTGGCACGCACGGGCTACTCCCAGCTCAGCCAGCTCCCGCGCTACCTGGCTGCGATCGAGAAACGCCTGGAACGCCTCCCGGGCAACGTGCAGCGGGATGCGCTGGGGATGGCTGCGGTCCAGCGGCTGGAGGACGATTACGACGACGCCGTGTCCGCCCTCCTGCCGGGCCGGCGCGCCGGGCACGAATTAACCCAGGTGCGCTGGATGATCGAGGAACTGCGGGTCAGCCTGTTTGCGGTGGAGCTGGGTACCGCCTACTCCGTCTCGGAAAAACGCATCCGTGCCGTGCTCAACAAGGCACTCGCCCCGGCTTAGCCCGGTTCCCCCGGCACCGCGGCGCCGTACCCGGCGTCGCGGAGGCCCTGGCGGAGTTTCGCCGCGTGCCCATCCAGTGCCACCGGATCCGGGTTCTGGTCCACGGAGCCGAAGTCGTAGTCCGCCATGCTGCGGGACGGCCACACATGGACGTGGAGGTGGTTGATCTCGTAACCGGCCACCAGCAGGCCGGCCCGGGGGGCGCCGAAGAGGTCCACCTGGACCGCGCCAATGCGGCGCGCAACCTCCATGACCCGGGCCAGGGTTTCCGGTGACGCGTCGGTCCACCGGTCCACTTCTTCGGTGGGGACCACCAGGGTGTGGCCGTCTGCAAGCGGCCCGGTGGTGAGGAAGGCGGCGACATCGGCTTCGCGCCAGACGAAGCGGCCCGGAATCTCGCCGTTGATGATTTTGGTGAACAGCGTGCTCACGCGTCTGCCTCCTTGGCGGGTGCCTGCAGGGTGCTGGTGTCCAGCACAAACCGGTATTTCACGTCGCCGGCCACCATCCGGTGGTAGGCCTCATTCAGCTGGTCCGCGCCCACCAGTTCGATGTCCGCCACCACGCCGTGTTCGGCGCAGAAGTCCAGCATCTCCTGGGTTTCGGCGATTCCGCCGATCAGGGAGCCGGCATAGGCAATCCGGCGGCGGATGAGCGCGCCCGGGTTGACCGGCGGCATGGCCTCGGACGGCAGGCCCAGCTGGAACAGGGCCCCGTCCACGCGCAGCGTCCGGAAGAAGGGGTTCAGGTCGTGGGGTGCGGCCACGGTGTCGATGATCAGGTCGATGGTACGGTCCGCCGCTGCCATTGCGGCAGGGTCCCGCGACAGGACCACGTCGTCCGCGCCGAGCTCCAGGGCTGCGGGCGCCTTGGCTTCGGAGGTGGTGAAAACCACCACCTTTGCGCCCATGGCCTTGGCCAGTTTGACGGCCATGTGACCCAGTCCGCCGAGGCCCACAACACCCACCACGTCGCCCTCTTCGACGTCGAAATGGCGGAGCGGGGAAAAAGTGGTGACACCAGCGCACAGCAGTGGGGCCACGGCGGCCGGATCCAGCGATTCCGGCACCCGCAGCACGTAGCGCCGGTCCACCACCACAGAGGTGGCATAGCCGCCCTGCGTGACGGTGTCCCCGTTGCGCAGGTCCTTGGCTCCATAGGTGCCGGTCATGCCGTTTTCGCAGTATTGCTCCAGGCCGTCCAGGCAGCTGCCGCATTCCCGGCACGAGTCCACCATGCACCCCACCCCCACACGGTCGCCGGCCTCGAAGTCCGTAACGTCGGCGCCGACGCGGCTGACGGTGCCCACGATTTCGTGGCCGGGGACCAGCGGATAGGACTGGTTGCCCCACTCCCCCCGGGTGGCGTGCACATCGGAATGGCACAGCCCGCAGTACTCGATGGCGATTTCGACGTCGTCCGCCTTGGGCGCCCGCCGCGCAACGGTGAGCGGGACCAGGCCGCTGTCCCCCGACGTGGCGCCATAGGCGGCGGCCAGCACGCCGCCGTCGGCAACGGGGTTGATGGTTTGGGCGAGGGGCGGGGGTACGGGGCGTCCTGGGGTCATAGTGCGACGCTACCCCCGCGGCCGCCCGCGTTGCCAGTTGGCTGCCGTTCCGGCCCGTCCGGTTCCGGGCCGGTGGCCACGGGAAGGTCCGGCCGGTTGGACCATTCCGAGAATGATCCCGGATACAGGGCAGCGCTGAAGCCGGCCAGTTCCAGGGCCGCCACCTGGTGTGCTGCGGTAACACCGGAGCCGCAGTAGACAGCCACCGACACGCCGTCCCGCGCCCCCAGCGCCTCGAACCGGCGGCGCAGGTCTGCGGCCGGCAGGAAGCGCCCGTTGGCCGCCAAGTTCGCCGCCGCCGGCGCACTGACGGCCCCGGGGATGTGGCCGGCGCGCGGGTCGACGGGTTCCACTTCACCGCGGTAGCGTTCCCCGGCCCGCGCATCCAGGAGCAGGCCGCGGTCGGGCCACTCCGCAGCCGCAGCGGCGTCCAGGACGGGCATTGCACCCGCCGCAAGGTCAATGTCGCCCGGTTCCGGTACCACCGCACCGGCGGCGAGCGGGAGTCCCGCCGCGCGCCAGGCGGCCAGGCCGCCGTCGAGCAGGAAAACGGTGGCAATCCCGGCGTCCCGAAGCAGCCACCACAAGCGGGCCGCGGCCATGTTGCCGCTGTCGTCGTACGCCACCACCACGTCGCCGGACCGCAGGCCCCAACCCCTGGCAGCGTACTGGAATGCCCGCGCCTCCGGCAGCGGGTGCCGGCCCCGGCCTTCCGCTGCCGGATCGGCAAGCTCGGCGGCGAGGTCCACAAATACCGCGCCCGGCAGGTGCTCGGCCAGGTAGTGGTCACGGCCGTGGGGGTCGCCCAGCGCCCAGCGCACATCGAGGAGGACCGTCCGCTCACCGGCGGCAAGGCGGCCGGCCAGCCGGTCCACATCCATCAGGGGTTCCATGGGGCTCCTTCGGTGCTTTGACGTTCGGTTCCAACTCTAAAGGGCGGGGGCCGCGCCGCAGGTAGGCTGGTGCGGTGAAGATCGAGCAGGGCAGCGCCCCGGACCACGGCAGCAGGAAAAGCAGCGACCGGGAATGGGCGGACGCGGCCATCCGGAAGATCGCGGCGGAAAACAACCGCTCCGCCGATACCCACCTCTACTCGGTCCCGCTGCCGGAACACTGGGGCATCGGTCTGTACCTCAAGGACGAGTCCACCCACCGTTCCGGCAGCCTGAAGCACCGGCTGGCCCGGTCCCTGTTCCTATTCGGCCTGGTGAACGGCTGGATCCGGTCCGACACCACCATCGTTGAAGCCTCCAGCGGCAGTACCGCCGTGTCCGAGGCTTATTTCGCCCAGCTCCTGGAGCTCCCGTTCATCGCCGTAATGGCACGCAGCACCAGCGCAGAGAAAATCGCCCTGATCGAGCAGTTCGGGGGCTCCTGCCTGCTGGTGGACCACGCCGCGGAGGTCTACGCCACTGCTGAGGAAGTGGCGGCCACCTGCAACGGCCACTACATGGACCAGTTCACCTACGCCGAACGGGCCACCGATTGGCGTGGGAACAACAACATCGCCGAGTCCATCTTCGGCCAGCTCCGGCTCGAGGAACATCCGGTGCCGGACTGGATCGTGGTGGGCGCCGGGACCGGCGGCACCAGCGCCACCATCGGTCGGTACCTCCGCTACAACAACCATTCCACGCAGCTGCTGGTGGTGGACCCGGAAAACTCGGCGTTCCTCCCCGGCTGGCGGGGCGCCGCCGATCCCGCCGGGTTGCCGTCCCGCATCGAAGGAATCGGCCGCGCCAGGATGGAACCCAGCTTTGTGCCGTCCGTGATCGATGCCATGATCCAGGTCCCGGACGCGGCATCCGTCGCCGCGATGCGGCACCTGCGGACCCTCACGGGGTTCGCCGCCGGGCCCTCCACCGGAACCAACCTCTGGGGAGTCTGGCAGACGGTGGCCGGGATGCTCGCGGCAGGCCGCACCGGCAGCGTTGTCACCCTGATGTGTGACGGCGGCGAACGCTACGCGGGCAACTACTACAACCCTGCCTGGCTGGCGGCCCAGGGCCTGGACCCGGCGCCCCACGAAGCCATCCTCGCAGAGTTCTTCGAGACGGGCGCCTGGCCGGTTTAGGCCTCCACCGACTCGCCCGGCTCAAGGTGCGTGTAGGTGACGCCGTATTTCGCGCCGAGCCGCTGTACCTGCGTCTCCACGATCTTCAGGCCGGCAGCGTTGAGCAGCCCGTCGTGGATCTGGTACACCTGCGGAGCCCGGACACCGATCACGAAGTCCACCACCTCGGACATTTTGGACCAGGGCGCGTGCAGCGGCACCAGCAGTGTCTTGACGCTGATCCCGTCCGGGATGATGAAGGAATCCCCCGGGTGGTAGACGTTCCCGTCCACCAGGTAGCCGATGTTGGCCACCACCGGAATCTGGGGGTGGATCAGGGCGTGCTGGCCGCCGAAACTGCTGATGGCAAAGCCTGCTGCTTCAAAGGTGCTGCCGGGATCCACCGTGTGGATGGCTCCGGCGGCGCCGGGTGCTTCGGCGCGCAGTTTCTCCGCCACTCCCGCCGGGGCGTGGACAGCCGGGGCGCCAGGGCCGTTGAGCACCTCAACCACTGCCGCCATATCAATATGGTCAGGGTGTTCGTGGGTCACCAGGATAGCTTCGGCGCCGGCCAGCGCCTGGTCGGTCTCGGAGAACGTGCCGGGGTCAAGGACCAGCACCCGGCCGTCCTTTTCGAGCCGGACACAGGCGTGCGTGTATTTCGTCAGCTTCATCCGGCCAGCCTAGGGTCCGGTCAGCACCCTGTCCACGACGCCGCGGCTGGTAATCTTTAGCGTTGCACCCATCCCCACGGAAAGGCAGTCCCTCCATGCCGTTCGGAGCCCAGGCTGACGCCACCACCCCGCCGCCGCCGGCCAGTGGGGGCAAGGAACAGCGCGTGACCAAACAGCGTAAGGCGGTCAGCGCCGCCCTGGACACGCTCAGTGATTTTGTCAGCACGCAGGAGCTGTACCGGATCCTGCAGAACCAGGGCGATTCGGTCTCGCTGGCCACCGCCTACCGGATCCTGCAGTCCCTCGCTGACGAGGGCCTCGTGGATGTGCTCCGCAACGGCGACGGCGAAGCGGTGTACCGCCGCTGCGCGGTCACCGGCCACCACCACCACCTGCTGTGCCGCAACTGCGGCAAGGCTGTGGAGGTGGAGGCCCCGGCCGTTGAAACCTGGGCCACCCGGACCGCAGCGGTGCACGGCTACACGGAAGTGGCCCACACGGTGGAAATCTTTGGGCTGTGCCCGGACTGCACCAGCCTCAAGGCCGCTGGCCTGCTGTAGCACGACCCGGCAGCAATTCAGGCGCCCTGCAGTACGCGGCCGTTGAGCCCCCTGCGGGCCCGGAAAGCGCCGATCCCCCGGCACACGGCATAAATCAGGAACGACAGCGTGGTCACGTAGGGGCTGATGGGGATCCGGCCGCCCAGCGCCAGCAGGATCCCGCCCACGGTGGCCACCACCGCGAACGCCACGCTCAGCAGCACCACGGCCACCGGGCTTGAGGTCACCCGCAAGGCCGCGGCCGCAGGGGTGATCAGCAGGGCGAGGACCAACAAGGCACCCACCACCTGGATGGACAAGGCAACGCTGACGCCCAGCAGCACCATAAACACCAGCGCCAGTGTCCTGACGGGAACACCGCGGGCCTCCGCCAGCTCGGGGTCCACACTGGCGAAGTTCAGCGGACGCCAGATCGCAAAAAGCGCCAGCATCACCACCACGGCGGTCCCGGCCAGGGCCTGCAGCTGGACGGTGTCCACGGACACGATCTGGCCGGTCAGCAAACCGAATTTGTTGGCGGCACGGCCCTCGTACAGCGAGAGGAACAGGATGCCCAGCCCCAGGCCGAACGGCATGATGACGCCGATGATTGAGTTTTTGTCCCGGGCACGGACCCCCATCAGGCCCAGGAGCAGCGCGGCGGCGACGGAGCCGATCAGCGAACCGAAAACCACGTCCGTACCGATCAGCAGCGCGAAGGCTGCCCCGGCAAAGGACAGTTCGGAGATGCCGTGCACTGCAAAGGCCAGGTCGCGCTTCATCACAAACGTTCCCACCAGCCCGCCCAGGAGGCCCAGGACGGCACCGGCCCAGATGGAGTTCTGGACCAGGACCAGCAGTTCGCCGTAGTTATCAAAGCTGAAGATGGCTCCGAGGATGCTGTCGAGGTCCATCAGGCGGCGTCCCCTGCCAGTTCCCGGCCGGCACTGTGATGGTGCGTGGTGGCATCCGGGAGCCCCACCACCACGATCCTGCCGTTGGCATGGATCACTTCGACGTGGCTGCCGTAGAGGTCGGAAAGTACCTCGGTGGTCATGACCTCCTCGGGGGCGCCCACCCGGAACCGGCCGCCGGCCAGGTACAGGACGCGGTCCACATAGTCGATCACGGGGTTGATTTCGTGGGTCACAAACACTACTGCGCTGTTCTTTTTATGGCACTGCTTGTTGATCAGCGCGCTCACGGCCTGCTGGTGGTGCAGGTCAAGGGAAAGCAATGGCTCGTCGCAGAGCAGCACCTGCGGGTCCGTGGCGAGGGCCTGGGCCACGCGGAGCCGTTGCTGCTCGCCGCCGGAGAGCTGGCCGACGGGTACCTTGGCGTATTCCGTGGCCCCGACAAGTTCCAGGAGCTCGTCAATCCGGCGGTTCACTTTGGCCGCGGAGAAACGGAATCCCCAGCGGTGGCCGTCCACGCCCAGGCCAACCAGGTCCCGGGCACGCATGGGAACATCCGGGGCGAAGGATTTCTGCTGCGGGATGTAGCCGATCAGGTTGCTGCCGCGCTCCACGGGGTGACCGCCAAGGGTGGCCGTTCCGTGATGCAGGTCCTGAAGGCCCAGCAGGACCTTGAGGAAGCTGGTTTTGCCGCTTCCATTCGGACCCAGGACAGCAAAGAACTCCCCGGGCCTGATATCCAGGTCCAGGTCCTCCCAAAGCGCCCGCTGACCGAACTTGAGGGAGGCGCCGGTGAGGCTGACCGCGGGTTTCAACTATTTATTCTCCAGAATTTTGCTGATCTTCTCCACATTGTCCGTCATCCACTGCAGGTACGTCTTGCCCTCAGGCAGCGTCTCGTTGAAGTCAACGACCGGTACGCCTGCGGATTCGGCTGCCTTCTTCAGGGCTTCGGTTTGCGGGCCCTCGGTCTGCTCATTGTAGGCAAGGAGCAGGACCGTCTTGGCTGACACCAGGTCAGTCGCCGCCTTGAGAACAGCGGGAGGAACGTCCGTGCCTTCCTCGATGGCGGCCGTGTATTCCTCGGGGGTGGCGTTTTCCAGGCCTGCATCCGCCAGGAGGTAGAGCGGCACAGGTTCGGTGACGGCAACCTGCTTGCCGGCACCGGCGCCCTTGAGGGCGTCGAGGCTGCCGTGGAGTTTTTCCACAGCGGATTTGAAGGATGCGGCATTGGCCTCGAACGTGGCTGCCGAACCGGGGTCCAGTTCGGTGAGCCGTGCAGCAATGCCGTCCGCGAGTTTCTCCATGGCAGGCAGGCTGTACCAGACGTGTTCGTTGAAGGCGCCGTGGTCGTGGTCATGGTCTTCGGCGTCGGCTGCGCCGCCTGCCGTGGCCTCCGCCGTCGCGTCGCCGTGATCGTCCAGTCCGGAGATGTCCACGGCGTTCAGGATGTTGCCGTCGGCAAGGCTGCTGTCCTTGGTCAGGGTTGTGACGAAGTCGTCGTAGCCGCCACCGTTTTCGATCACCAGGTCTGCTTTGGAAACCGCCAGCCTGTCCTGTGCCGTGGCCTCGTAGGAGTGCGGGTCCTGGCTGGTTTTGTTGATGATGGCCGTGACGCTGACGGCGTCCCCACCGATGGCCTGGGCGATATCCCCGTAGACGTTGGTGGAGGCCACCACGGAAATCCCGTCCGCCGCAGACTCGGTCGCAGCCTGCGGCGCGGCGCAGCCCGCCAGCAGGAGGCCAAGGCCGGCAAAGGCGGCGAGGGAAGTGTGGGCAGCGGCAGGACGGCGCACGAAAAAACCTTCAATCAGGAGGAGAGGACAACCCGTCCAGCGTATACCTAAATAGGA
>NZ_LFQH01000063.1:0-58309 GCF_001238605.1 Arthrobacter sp. ZBG10
CTCCTCGGTGCCGCAGTGGTGATCGTGGGTGACCTCAATGAGGACCGCCTGGCCCAGGCCCGCTCCTTTGGCTGCGAAACCGTCAACGTTGCCGACGGCGACCCGGCCGACCAAATCGAGCAGCTGCTCGGCGTCCGGGAAGTCGATTCCGGCATCGATGCCGTCGGCTTCGAGGCCCGCGGCCACGGCCACGGCGCCGCCGAAGCACCGGCCACCGTCCTGAACTCGCTGATGGACCTCACCGCAGCCGGCGGGTCCGTGGGCATTCCCGGCCTCTACGTCACCGGGGACCCGGGCGCCTCGGACGAGGCAGCCCGGAAGGGCTCCCTGTCGCTGTCCCTGGGCACAGGCTGGGCCAAATCGCTGTCCTTCACCACCGGCCAGTGCCCCGTGATGAAGTACAACCGCCAGCTGATGATGGCCATCCTGCACGACCGGATCCAGATCGCCAAGGCCGTCAACGCCACCTCGATCCCGCTTGAGGACGCACCGCGGGGCTACGCCGAATTCGATGCCGGCGCCGCCACCAAATACGTCCTCGATCCGAACGGCTACCTCAGCAACTAAGGCACGGACATACCACTGCTGACCGGCCGTACTGATGGGTCAGCGCAGGAAAGGGAGTGCACCCTGGGTGCCCTCCCTTTCCTGCTTTCTCCCCGGCCGCCACCGGCACCCGGACCTGCACCGTCCGGGGCCCCGGACACCCGCCGTTCACCCTCCGGTCGCCTGGCGTGGTTAGACAGGACGTATCACTCGTCCTTTCCTGGGAGAACCCATGCCGATATCCAGACGCGCACCACGCGGGCTTGCCCGCGCCGTGGTGGCCTCTGCAGCGCTCTTGTTCGCAGCATCCTGCGTCGTGGCACCGGGGGCCTCGGCCGCCGTCGTCCCCTCGCCCATCACGTACCCGGCCGCCGGCTCAGCCCTTTCGCTGACGGCCCTCGGGTCCTATGAAACCGGCCAGTTCGATGAGTCCGCGGCGGAAATCGTGGCCTACCACGCGGCCACCCAGCGGCTGTTTGTGGTCAACGCGCAGGCCGCCGTCGTGGATGTCCTGGACATCGCGGACCCGGCCGCCCCCAAAAAGCTCTTCTCGATCGGCGACGCCGGCGGCGGGGTGGCCAATTCCGTCGCCATCCGCGCGGACGGCCTGGGCGCCATAGCCCTGGAGGCACCCACCAAGACCGACGCCGGCTCCCTGCTCTTCTTCGACGCCACCGCCGACGCCCCCGTCGCCCTCGGACGGGTCACTGTGGGAGCCCTTCCGGACATGGTCACCATCGCCAAGGACGGCAGCCGCGCCGTCGTCGCCAATGAGGGCGAACCCTCGGACGACTTCACGGTGGACCCCGAAGGTTCGGTCTCCGTCGTCGACCTTCCCACCGGCCTGGCGGCACCCGCCCAGTCCGCTGTCCGCACCGCCACTTTCCACCCCTTCGAGGCCGGCGGGACGAAAACCCTGCCGGCGGACGTCCGCGTCTTCGGCCCCACCCCGCACGGCGCCGACCACCCGGTATCCCGCAACCTCGAACCCGAGTACATCGCGATCGACGGCGGCAAAGCCTACGCCGCGCTGCAGGAAGCCAACGCTGTGGCCGTGGTGGACCTGGCCACGGCAACGGTGGAGGACGTCTGGCCGCTTGGCTTCAAGGACCACGGCCTCGCGGGCCAGGGACTCGACGCCTCGGACCGCGACCCCGAAGACGCCCCGGCGTTCAACATCCGCACTTTCGAGGGCCTCAACGGCATGTACATGCCCGACGGGATCAACGCCTACACCGCCGGCGGCGCCACCTACCTGGTGACTGCCAACGAGGGCGATGCCCGCGAATGGGGCGACTACGTGGAAGGCGCCCGGGTCAAGGACCTCGGCAAGGACGGCCTGGCACCAATCTGCGCAGACAGCCCGCTGGCTGACCTGACCGCTGACGGCGACCTGGGCCGGCTCACCGTCACCACCGCCACCGGCCTGGGTGCCGCCGGTGACTGCTACGGGGAACTGTATTCGTTCGGCTCCCGCTCCTTCTCCATCTGGACCACCGACGGGCGGCAGGTTTTCGACTCCGGCGACGACTTCGAGCGGATCAGCCACGCCGCCAACCCGGAGTTCTTCAACTCAAACCACTCCGAATCGAACCTTGAAGGGCGCTCGGACGACAAGGGACCCGAACCGGAGAACCTGGCGATCGGCGAGGTGGGCGGCCGGACCTACGCGTTCGTCGGCTTCGAACGCGTAGGCGGCGTCGCCGTCTACGACATCTCCACCCCCAAGGACAGCACGTTCGTGACGTACGTGAACAACCGTGATTTCGCCGTCTCGGTCGAGGACGACGGCGTGGACACGCTTGGTGCCGCGGGCGACCTGGGTCCCGAAGGCCTGGCCTTCATCCCCGCCGGGGATTCCCCCACCGGTAAGCCGATGCTCGCCGTCGGGAACGAGGTCTCCGGGACCACCACCCTGTTCGGCATCGACGGGCTGGGGGTTGGGGAGCCGAAGGACACCACCACCATCCAGGTCCTGGGCATCAACGATTTCCACGGCCGCATCGAAGCAAACGGAGCCGAAGCAGGCACCGCCGTCCTGGGCGGTGCCGTCACGGCATTGAAGGACAAAAACCCGAACACGCTGTTCGTTTCAGCCGGCGACAACATCGGCGCGTCAACATTCACCTCCTTCTCCCAGCAGGACAACCCCACCATCGATGCGCTGGCCCAGGCCGGGCTGGACGTGTCCGCCGTCGGAAACCATGAATTCGATGCCGGCTTCGCCGACCTCACCGACCGCGTTATCCCCCGCTACGCCGCAGCCGCGGGCGACCCCGCAGCGGGCGCGGAAGCCGCCGACTTCGCGCTGGGCGCCAACGTCTACCTCAAGGGCACCGAAACGCCGGCGCTGAAGGAGTACGCGATCCGGGAGGTTGATGGTGTGCAGGTCGCCTTCATCGGAACCGTGACCGAGCAGACCGCCGCGCTGGTCTCACCGGACGGCATCGAAAGCATCGACTTCGGGAACCAGACAGCCGCCGCAAACCGCGTGGCCCGCAACCTCTCGGACGGCGACGCGGCAAACGGCGAGGCCGACGTGATTGTGCTGCTGGCCCACGACGGGTCAGCAGGCAGTGACTGCGCAGCCATCGCAGCCGAGGACACCACCTACGGCGACCTCGTCCGGGACTCCTCCCCCAACATCGATGCGATCCTGTCCGGGCACACGCACCAGTCCTACGCCTGCTCCTTCCCGGTCAAGGGCGGCGCCGGACTCGAGCGCCCGGTCCTGCAGGCACACCAGTACGGCACCACCCTGGACCAGCTGACCATCGAGGTGGATCCGACGACCAAGGACATCGTCTCCCTGGCCGGCGGACTGTTGTCCCTGACCACCACCGTCGGCGAAGGGGATGACGCCCAGATCGTCGGGGCGTTCGAACCCCTCGCCACCGTGGCGGAGACCGTGGCCAAGGCGGCAGCGCAGGCGGAGGTGGCCGGCGCCGTCGAAGTCGGTTCCATTACCGCGGACATCCTCCGCGGCGGCACCAACGGCTCGGACCGCGGCGTGGAATCATCGCTGGGCAACCTGGCAGCGGACATCCAGCTTTGGGCCACGTCCAACGAGTCATTCGCTGGCGAGGCGGCCCAGATCGCCATCATGAACCCGGGCGGGCTCCGCGCAGACCTGCTCTACGGCACCAACGGCGTGCTGACCTACAAGGACGTCGCGGCGGTGCAGCCGTTCGGCAACACGCTGGTGACGCTGGACCTGACCGGGGCCCAGCTCAAAGCCGTCCTGGAGGAGCAGTGGCAGCCGGACGGCTCGTCCCGGCCCAAGCTGCACCTGGGTATTTCCGACGGGCTGAGCTACGTCTATGACCCCGCGGCAGCGCGCGGCAGCCACGTGGTCTCCATGGAGTTCGCCGGCAAGGCCGTGGCGGACGGGGACGTCTTCCGCGTGGTGACCAACTCCTTCCTGGCCGCCGGCGGCGACAACTTCACCACCTTCGCCCAGGGCGGGCGCGTCACGGACACGGGGCAGAGCGACCTGGTTGCCACGGTCCAGTACTTCGAGGCGCACCCCGTAGTTGAACCGGCGCCGCTGGGCCGCGCCGTCCTGGCTGCTGACATTCCCGACGGCGGCAACGGGTCAGGCGACGGCGGCACCGTTGTGCCGGGCGACGGGGCAGTGGTTCCCGGCGCAGGCAATGGCGGATCCGACGGCGGCAACGCGGGCAATGGCACCAGCGACACCAAGCTGCCGGACAACCTGGCAACCACCGGCGCCACCCTGACGCTGGCCGGGGTGGGCATCATCCTGGCGCTGCTCGGCGGAGTGCTGGTGGTCATCCGCCGCCGGCGGACCGCCGTAGTGGCCGAGGACAGCTGATTCTAGGCAGTTCCTACCGGTTCCACTGACGGCGCCCGGCTACCTTAACGGAGGCCGGGCGCCGTTGCCGGCTCTGGACAACCCCTGCAGGCCGTAGCACCATCAAATGGTGAGCACCGCACCCAGCCCCTACCTGCGTGAACTTGCCCTGCTCCGCCGCGTCAAGGACAGGATCGACAGGGAGTACGCCCAGCCGTTGGATGTGGAGTCGCTGGCCCGCGGAATCCACGTCTCGGCCGGCCATCTGAGCCGCCGCTTCAAACTGGCCTTCGGCGAATCGCCCTACAGCTACCTCATGACCCGGCGCATTGAGCGGGCCATGGCGCTGCTTCGGCGCGGTGACCTCAGCGTCACAGACGTGTGCTTCGCCGTCGGCTGCTCCTCCCTGGGCACGTTCAGCACCCGGTTCAGCGAACTCGTGGGGATGCCGCCCAGCACCTACAAAGCGGAAGCAGCGGGCACGACGGCGGGGCTTCCGTCATGCGTATCCAAACAGGTCACCAGACCGGTCAGGAATCGAGAAGCGCCCGCCCCGGAGCCGCAATTAGCATGACTGGCATGGACATCACCATCAGCTCAAGTTTTCTTCCCCACACCGATCCTGACGCCTCACTGGCGTTCTACCGCGACTGCCTGGGCTTCGAGATCCGCAACGACGTCGGCTACGGCGGAATGCGCTGGATAACGGTGGGCCCCGCGGGCCAGCCCGCCGTCTCAATCGTCCTTTACCCACCGGCGGCCGGCCCCGGCATCACCGAAGTCGAGCACCGCACCATCGCCGAGATGATGGCCAAGGGCACCTATGCCACCGTCATCCTGTCCGCACCGGACGTGGATGCGGCCTTCGCCGCCGTGGAGGCGACCGGTGCCGACGTCGTCCAGGAACCCATCGACCAGCCCTACGGCATCCGTGACTGCGCCTTCCGGGACCCCGCCGGCAACACCGTCCGTATCAACCAGCACCCCTGACCTGACAGTATTGGATCCAGCGGCGCCGGGAACAAAAGCCGCAACGGCTTTGCCCCGGAAATCGACGGCCCACAGATGGAGACGCAATGAGCACGGACACCACAACCGCCGCCGGCCAGGGCCGCCGCAACGACGGGCTGCATGTCGCTGACAGCCACGACCTGATCACCGTGCAGGGCGCCCGGGAGAACAACCTCAAGGACGTCAGCGTCGAACTGCCCAAACGGCGGCTCACCGTGTTCACGGGCGTGTCCGGTTCCGGCAAAAGCTCATTGGTATTCGCCACCATCGCCGCCGAATCGCAACGGATGATCAACGAGACGTACAGCGCCTTTGTGCAGGGGTTCATGCCCAGCCTGGCCCGCCCCGAGGTGGACCGGCTGGAAGGCCTGACCACCGCGATCATCGTGGACCAGGAGCGGATGGGCGCCAACCCGCGCTCCACCGTGGGCACCGCTACGGACGCCAACGCCATGCTGCGGATCCTGTTCAGCAGGCTGGGGAAACCCTATGTTGGGCCGCCCACCGCGTTCTCCTTCAACGTGCCCACCCGCAAGGCCAGCGGCGTGATGAGCACCGAGAAGGGCGGCCGCGTCGAAAAGAACGTGGTCCGCGAGGTCACGTACCTGGGCGGCATGTGCCCCCGCTGCGAGGGCATGGGCAACGTCAGCGATATCGACCGGACGGCGCTGTACGACGACACCAAAACGCTGGCGGAGGGTGCGCTGACGGTCCCCGGCTACTCGATGGACGGCTGGTACGGCAGGCTGTTCGAAGGTGTGGGCCTGCCCATGGACAAACCGGTGGCCGGCTTCACCCCGAAACAGCTGGACACGATGCTTTACGCCGAACCCACCAAGATCAAGGTGGAGGGCGTCAACCTCACATTCGAAGGCATCATCCCCAGGATCCAGAAGTCCATGCTGTCCAAGGACGTGGAGGCCATGCAGCCGCACATCCGGCGCTTTGTGGAGCGGGCCGTCACGTTCGCGTCCTGCCCTGACTGCGGCGGCACCCGGCTGGCGCCGGAAGCCCTCAGCGCCAGGATCAACGGCAAGAACATCGCCGAGCTGTGCAGTATGCAGATCAGCGACCTGGCCCAGTGGATCCGGGAACTCAAGGAGCCGTCGGTGAAACCCCTGCTCGCCGGGCTGCAGCACCTGCTGGACTCCTTCGCCGAAATCGGCCTGGGCTACCTCTCGCTGGACCGCCCGGCCGGCACCCTCTCCGGCGGCGAGGCCCAGCGCACCAAGATGATCCGGCACCTCGGCTCGTCCCTGACCGACGTCACGTACGTGTTTGATGAGCCCACCATCGGCCTGCACCCGCACGACATCGAACGCATGAACAACCTTCTGCTGCAGCTGCGCGACAAAGGAAACACCGTCCTGGTGGTGGAGCACAAGCCGGAAACCATCGCGATTGCGGACCATGTGGTTGACCTCGGCCCGGCGGCTGGCTCCGGCGGCGGCGAAATCGTTTATGAAGGCGACGTGGCGGGGCTGCGGAAGAGCGACACCGTCACCGGCCGCCACCTGGATGACCGCACCACGCTGAAGGATTCCTTCCGCGAACGCGCCGGCGCGCTGGAAGTGCGCGGCGCCGCGAAGCACAACCTCCGCGACGTGGACGTGGACGTGCCCCTGGGGATGCTGTGCGTGGTCACCGGTGTGGCCGGGTCCGGCAAAAGCTCGCTGATCCACGGTTCGCTGGCCAACCGGGAAGGCATCATCACCATCGACCAGGGCGCCATCAAGGGCTCGCGCCGCAGCAACCCCGCCACGTACACCGGGCTGCTGGAGCCCATCCGCAAGGCCTTCGCGAAGGCCAACGGCGTGAAGCCGGCCTTGTTCAGTTCCAATTCCGAGGGCGCCTGCCCCACCTGCAATGGCGCCGGCGTGATCTTCACCGAACTCGGCGTGATGGCCACGGTGGAGTCCACGTGCGAGGACTGCGAGGGCCGCCGCTTCCAGGCCGCCGTCCTGGAGTACACGCTGGGCGGCAGCAACATCGCGGACGTACTGGCGATGTCCGTGGACCAGGCGCTGACGTACTTCGCCGACGGCGAGGCCAAGACGCCCGCCGCGCATAAGGTCCTGGAGCGCCTTGCGGACGTTGGCCTGGGGTACATCACGCTGGGCCAGCCCCTCACCACCCTGTCCGGCGGCGAGCGCCAGCGGCTCAAGCTGGCAACCCAGATGGCCGAAAAGGGCGACGTTTACATCCTCGACGAGCCCACCACCGGCCTGCACCTGGCGGATGTCCAGCAGCTGCTGGGCCTGCTGGACCGGCTGGTCAAGGCTGGCAAGTCGGTGATTGTCATTGAGCACCACCAGGCGGTCATGGCGCACGCGGACTGGATAATCGACATTGGTCCGGGAGCAGGGCACGACGGCGGCAGGGTGGTTTTCGAGGGGACCCCGGCGGAGCTGGTGGCAGCCAAGTCCACGCTGACAGGCAAGCACCTCGCCGCGTACGTTGGTGCCTAGCGCCGCCGTTCCGGCGGCGGCGCGCCGGGCGCGGACCGCCGTCGGAATCCTGTTTTTCACCAACGGCGCCCTGTTCGCCAACCTCCTGCCGCGCTACCCGGAGATCAAGGCGGACCTTGACCTGGGGAACGCCGCGTTCGGCGCTGCCGTTGCCGCGTTTCCGCTGGGTGCCCTGCTTGTTGGGCTCAGCGCCGGCCACCTCATCCGCCGTTTCCGCTCCTCCCGGGTGGCCGTCGCCGGAACCCTGCTGACCGCCGTCGGGATCCTGGCGGCCGGCACCGCGTCCAGCTGGGCGGTGCTCGCCGCGGCGTTTTTCCTGGCCGGAGCCATGGATTCGCTGACCGACGTGGCGCAGAACTCGCACGGGCTCCGGGTGCAGCGGCTGTACGGCCGGTCCATCATCAATTCGTTCCACGCTGTCTGGTCCCTCGGTGCGGTCACGGGCGGCGTGGTGGGCGCGGCGGCGGCGGAAGCCGGGGTCCCGCTCCTGCTCCATTTGGCGGTCTCGGCAGTGGTGTTCGGGGCGGCGGCGCTGGCCGCGGCCCGCTGGCTCCTGGCCGGGCCGGAGCCGGATGGCGCTGAAGGGACTGACAGCGCCGACGGTCCGGCGGCTACGGCTTCCGCTTCCGCGAAAACGGGCAATTCGCTGCAAATCCCAGGAGCCGCGGCCCGGTACGGGATCCTGCTGGCACTGGTGGCGATTGCCGCGTCCGGTGCCATCGTGGAGGATGCCGGCAGTTCGTGGCTGGCCATTTACCTGGCCGGCAGCCTGGGCGCGTCCGCGTTTATGGCGGGCCTGGGCTTCATCTCCCTGCAGGGCATGCAGTTTGTGGGCCGGCTCCTCGGTGACCGGATGGTGGACCGCTTCGGCCAGCGGGCCGTTGCCAGGGCCGGCGGTGTGCTGGTGCTGGTGGGTACCGGTGCCGCGCTGGCGTTCCCGAGCGTCCTGGGGACGGTGGCCGGTTTTGGCCTGGCCGGCTTTGGGGTGGCCACCCTCATTCCCGCCGCGATGCACGCAGCCGACGAACTTCCCGGGTTCAGGCCGGGCGCCGGGCTGACGATTGTGGGCTGGCTGCTGCGGGTGGGCTTCCTGGCCTCGCCGCCTGTGGTGGGGGCCATCGCCGATGCGTCGTCCCTGCGGGTTGGCCTCCTGTTTGTGCCCGCGGCCGGGTTGTTGGTGCTGGTGTTTGCCCGCGTCCTGGCCACCAGGGCAGCGCGGAACGAGCCGGGGAACGTTGAGGTGGCGGTGCCGGGCCGGTGAAGCCCGGTGTCCTAACTACTGCGTGACGCGCTGCAGGAACGTGACCGTGGCGGCGGAGATTTGGTCCCTGGCGGCGTCGGCACTGATGCCGGGTTCGCCGTCGCCCGGCTGCGGGCCGTAGCTGCCGAAGAAGGCGTGCACCCCACCCTGGACCGCCACAAACTCCGAGTCTGCAGGCAGCAGACCGCGGGATGCGTCGATCTTGTCCGGGGTGCTGAGCCCGTCGGCGGTGCCCGTGACGGACAGCACGGCCAGGTCCGGCTTGTCGCGCAGCGTAGCCAGAGGGTAGGAGGCGTAAAGCAGCAGGCCGCTGACGTCGGCGTTGTCCCCGGCGAAGGTGGACGCGCTGACGCCGCCGAGCGAGTGTCCGCCCACCGCCCAGGTGGTGATGTCCGGGTTGTCGGCGATGGCGGCGCGGGCCTGGTTGCCGTCCAGCAGGCTCAACCCCAGGGGCTCCTTGAGGATCACCACCAGGAACCCGGCGTCCACCGCGGGCGCCAGGATCTCCTGGTACGCCGCCGCATCCACGCGGGCTCCCGGATAGAAGACGAGCCCCGTGGTGGCGGGGGCGCCGTCAGGTGCCATGGTGATCGCCGTCGGCGTTTCGGTGACGGTCAGGTCGGACATCGGCCCGGCCTCGGCCGCGCTGCCCGGCTGGTAGGCGAACGGGTTGAGCCACGCCAAAGCGGCCACCAGCCCCAAGATGGCGATCCGACCGGCCCAGGCCCCCACGGACCGGAGCTTCCCGCGCTGCCGGGCCTCGCGCCGGCGTCGTAATTCCAGCACTCCCCAGGCAAGGCCCACGACGGCGGCGACCACCAGCAGCGCCGGCAGCAGCGGGTGCCCGCCCAGCACCGCCGGATTCCCGGCCAGCATCGCCACCGGGACCAGCACCAGCGCGGCGGCGCAGGCCAGCGACACCCAGTGCAGGACCGGGCGGCGCGTTGAGGGGGTTGTTGGCGCGTGCTGAAGAGAGCTCATGGGGAAGATCTTTCCATCATGGAGATACTTTTGCACCGCAGGCCGTCCGGTGCTGCCTGCCCTACGCTTGGGAGCATGGCTGACATGTACCGCTACGACGTCGAAATCCTGCACGTCCTGGTGTCCCCCGCACATGCCTATTTCGGCCGGGCACGGGACGGTGCCGCCGATGTTCCCACCATCGACGCCGGGCAGGCGGACGTGGTGGCGGGCAAGGGGATCGTCGGGGACCGGTTTTTTGGCAAGGCCGCCCACATGGATGCAGCGGTGACCCTGTTGGCGGTGGAGGCGCTGGAGGCAATGGCTGCGGAGCTTGGTGCGGGGCCATTCGATCCACTGCTGGCGCGCCGGAACGTGGTGCTCCGCGGCGCTGAGCTCGCGCCGCTGCTGGGCCGGGACTTTGCCGTGGAATCCGGTGGCTCCGTGGTGGAATTCCATGGCGGCCGGCCGGCGCATCCGTGCGCGTGGATGGACCGGATGCTGGCGGACGGAGCGCATGCGGCCATGCGGGGCCGGGGCGGGATCCGGTGCCGGGCCCTTTCGGACGGCACGCTGCACCGCGGGCCCGCCACGCTGGTCAGCCCGGTACCGCTGGACCCCGGCCAGGCCGGCGTCGCGCACGTTTTACGGCCCAGCCGGCTGCCCTGAGCCGCGGACCGGCCTACCAGGCCTGGTGTTCGCGGGTGAGGCCGAAGGGCACAGCGTCGCTGAGGGCCACCGTGAACGTGTCCACCCCGTGCCGGGTCACCAGGATGCCGTGCTGCTTCCCGGCGAGGGCGTGGTCCTTGGCTGCGGCGACGGCAGCCTCAAGTTCGGTGTCCATGCTCTGGCGATCGGAGATGGTCAGTGTCAGTGGGAAGTCAGCAGTCATTGGGAGAACCTTCGGTGGGGACGGTGCATACGGGTCCGCGCCGGTCCGCTCCCCCAAGCCGCCGGCGCAATCAGGCATATGTGTGCCCAGAACATAATCTACCGTCAAGTCACAGCAAGCAACTTTATTTAACTACCGGCGGGTAACCGCAGGTCACACCAGACAAAAGCGGCCGGGTGGGCGGGCCTTGACCGGCAGCGCGGCGCCGTCAATTAGACTGGACGAGGAGCGGAGGCCGCGCGCAAAACGGCTCCACTGCTCCCGAGACCCGCCCTGCGGCATGACAAACGCCTCTTCTGCGCTGCAGCCGGCGGTGCCACGACGACAAGGATTCCGCCATTTCCACCGACGCCTTCTTCGGCAATCTGACCCGGATCCGTAACGTCGTCATCCCGTCCCGTGCGCGGGCCTGGCTGAACACCCCGCGCGGCCTGCTGGCCGGATTCATTGTGGTGCACCTGGTGTTCCTGATCTTCGCCGGTATCGTTTCCCTGAACGGCGAGGCGTTCAGCGACACAGGCATCTACCGCGCGTGGGCGCTGGCCGGCTTCAACGACGCCAACCTGAGCGGCGGGCCCAGCCCTTGGGTCTACCCCATCCTGGCCCTGATCCCCATGGCCATCGCGGGCGTTGCCGGTCCCGCGCCGTTCTTCTTCCTGTGGGTCCTGATGACCACCCTCCTGAACGCCTGGGCCCTGCTCAAGCTCACCAACCGCGGCCGCGACAGCCAGGCCATCCCCGCCGCCTGGTGGTGGCTGGTCTTTACGTTCCTGATGGGCTGGCTTGGCTTCGCCCGCGTGGACGGCCTCACCGCACCGCTGGTCCTGGTGGCCCTTTCCTATGGGGTGGTCCGGCCGTTCATCGCCTCGATCCTGCTGGCCATCGGCACCTGGGCCAAGGTATGGCCGGCAGCGGTCATGCTGGCGTTGTTTGCCGTGGTCAAGAACCGGATCCTGGTGGTCCTTGCAGGCATTACGACGACGGCGGGCGTCGTTGCGCTGGCCGCTGCCCTTGGCAGTGTCCCCAAGCTGCTTAACTTCCTCACCCAGCAGGGTGACCGCGGCATGCAGCTCGAAGCCACGTTCACCACCCCGTGGCTCTGGCTGTCCGTGCTTAACGTGGGCGATTCGCGGATGTACATGAACACGGACATCAACTCCATGCAGGTGGACGGGCCGGGCACGGCGGTGATGTCCGTGCTGATGCAGCCCCTGCTCATTCTGGCGGCGCTGCTGGTGGCGGGGCTGACGTTCTGGGCCCTGCACAACGGCAAGGTCAGCGGCGGGGTGGACCGCACCGAGCTGCTCCTGGCCGGTGCCCTGACCCTGGCCACGGCGTTTGTGGTGTTCAACAAGGTGGGCTCCCCCCAGTTCATGGTGTGGCTGGCCCCCGCTGTTGCCGTGGGTCTGGCCCACAGCTGGCGTGAATGGCGCGTCCCGGCCGCCATGCTGATCGTCATCGCGGTGGCCACATACTTCATCTACCCCCTCTTCTACGACGCGCTCAGCCACAACAACCCCTGGATGGCGCTGGTGCTGACCATCCGCAACGTCCTGCTGGTGGTCCTGTTCCTGTGGAGCGTCCGCCGCCTGTACCTCCTGGGCCGCAAGACGCCGGCCGCCGCTCCCGCACTCAAGGAGAGCTGACATTCCTACCCGCTTCTTCGACCACCTGGTCAGCGTCCGCACCCGGCTCCTCCCGGCGAACGTGGTGGGCTGGTTCGCCACCCCTGCCAGCGTGTGGTGGGGATTCGCCGTCGTGCACCTCTACTTCCTGGGCTGGATGGCATCCTTCTTCCTTGGCGGTGGCACGTTCAGCGACACTGAGCAGTACCGCCAGTGGGCCATGGACGGCTACAACCCGGCGGACCTGGAGGGCAAAATCAGCCCCTGGGTCTATCCGGTCCTGGCGCAGATTCCGATCTTCCTCGCCAACATCGCCGGCCCCGGCCTGTACCTGCTGGTCTGGACCCTGATCATTACGGCGCTGAACGCTGCGGGCCTGTGGTTCCTGACCCGCGGCCGGCGGTCGGAATCCGGGATTGCGCCGGCCTGGTGGTGGCTATTCTTCACCGTTTTCATGGGCTACCTCAGCTTTGCCCGGGTGGAGGGCATCACAGCCCCGATTGTGCTGGTGGCGTTGCTGTACGCGGCCGAACGCCCCGTGGTGGCCGGGCTCCTGCTGAGCATCGCCACGTGGATCAAAGTGTGGCCGGCCGCCGTGCTGGTGCCGTTTGTGATCGCCAGCCGGCAGCGGATCCAGGTGCTCCTGTCCGGTGTGGCAGTGACGGCCGTCGTGGCCGTGGGGACCTGGCTTTCCGGCGGCCTGCCGCACATCCTGGACTTCCTCACCAACCAGGGCGAGCGCGGCATGCAGCTTGAGGCGACGTTCTCCACACCCTGGGTCTGGCTGAGCGTCTTCAACATCGCAGGATCAAGGATGGCGGACAATACGGCCATCAACTCCACGGAGGTGTACGGCCCCGGGGCCAGCGTCGCTGCGTTCCTGATGCAGCCGCTGCTGATCCTGGCGGCCGTGGCCGCCGCCGTCCTGCTGGTCCGGGCCCTGAACCGCGGCGCCGAGCGGGAGGAGCTGGTCCTCGAAGGTGCCCTGATGATGGTCACCGCGTTCATCGTGTTCAACAAGGTGGGCTCGCCGCAGTTCATCATCTGGCTGGCACCGGTGATTGTGGCCGGCCTGGCGCACGACTGGGACCGCTGGAAGGTCCCCGCGGCGCTGCTGATGGGCATCGCGATGACCACGTTTGTCATTTATCCACTGTTTTACACGCCGCTGATCCATGCCCACCCGGTCATGGCTGCCGTCCTCACCACCCGGAACGTACTGCTGGTGGTGCTCCTCTGGTGGTCCGTGCAGCGGACCGCTGAGCTGGGCCGCAGGCCTGCCACAGTCCCGGCCGGAGCCTGAACGCTAAGGCGTGCCGGTGCGCTGCAGCCTGGTCCGTTTGGCCAGCAGCCACTGCCACGCGCGTTTGGCCAGGTCCAGCGGCCTGCCATCGATCAGCAGCGTCCTGGTGTGGACATCAAGGAACAACAGGTAGAACGTGAAGGCCAGCGCCGTCACAAACGCCAGTGACGAGGCATCGATGGGCAGCTCCACAAATGACCAGACGGACAGCTGGTCCTGCGCGCCGAACACCACAAAGAAGGTCACCCCCACGTAGAGGGACCTGATCTGCCAGTCGTCCCGGATCCCCGTGACGGCCAGCAGCGGCACGAACCAGAGGATGTACCAGGGCTGGATGATGGGTGAAAGCATCACGACGGCGGCAAACGCCAGGGCCATCCGGCGCACCGCCCGGGAGTAGTCGCCGCGGAACATCAGCAGCAGGACCAGGCCGATGGCAGCCCACTTCATTCCGGTCCGGAGCAGGTCGGCGAAGGTCCCGCCGGGCAGTCCCAGGACGTTGCCCAGGAACTCCACCTGCTGGCCCAGGAAGCCCGACGGCGAATAGCCGGTGTAGCCGGGCGTTGAGTCCAGGATGGCCCAGGTCCAGCCCATGCCCAGGTTGTAGGGGATCCCGCTGAGGGCCAGCACACCGAAGCTGATGCCTGCCGTGGCTCCCCAGATCAGGAATTTCCGCAGCCAGGTGGCGCCGGGCCCGGCCCACATCACGCCGATGAACGGCAGCAGCAGGATGGTGACGGGCTTGATGCCGATGGATGCGGTGACCAGCAATATGCCCAGGATGTAGCGGCGCGTGGCCGCGAAGTAGACCCCGGCCACGGCCAGGCCAACCATCAGGGCATCGTTGTGGGCGCTGGCAATGAAACTGATGAGGAACAACGGGTTGGCCACGGAGATCCACAGGGCGCGGGCGCCGTTGATGCCGTGCAGCTCCGCCAGTTTGGGCACGTAGATCACGCACAGGACCACCCCGACGCCGGCCAGCAACCGGAACAGCAGGACCGAGATGTCAGGCTGGGCTCCGGTCAGTCCCACCACGCCGCGGGCAAGCCAGAGGAAGTAGGGCCCGTAGGGAGTGCGGTTTTCGGCCCAGGCCGGGTCCGCGCCGAGCGCGAACCAGTTGTTGAGGGTGGAAATGCCCACCTCGTAGGGGTCCTGGCCTTCCATAACCAGCCGCCCCTGCCCCGTGTAGGCATAGACATCCCGGGAAAACACGGGCACGCAGAAAAGCAGCGGCAAGGACCACGCCGAAATGGCGATCACCACTGACCGCAGGGACCGGGTACCCCAGTCCCCCAGCCGCTGCCCCAGCCGCAGCCAGGAGCGGATCAGCAGCATGGCCCCCACCGTGAGCAGCACGGTGGATACGGTGACGCCCCAGCCTTCGGTGCGGAGGGCGATGACCACGGGTTGGCGGATCATGGGCGAGCCGTTGGCGATCCAGCCGGTGCCGATGGAGCCTACGAACATCATCAGGGCGCCGACGAACCCTTCAAGGGTGGCAACGTAGGCGCGGCGCTTTACGGGTGCGGAGGCGGCGGCAGGTGCGCCCGCCGTGCTCTCCGAAGTCCCGAGGTGTGACCCGCCTGCCGTCATATTGTGTTGGTCCCCTACTTCGTTACGGCGCTGGGTGGACGCGCATTACGGCCCTCCGCAACCCGGCCATTTTACCAGCAGGCTCCCTGCCGCGGCCCGGGGGGGCCGCTGTGGAAAGGCACAATTCGGCAACACGTGCAGCGATGCCGGCCGGGCCAGCGCGGCGGCCCCACGCCGGTTCAGGCCCCGGAGCGGAGCCGTTCGATCAGTTCGTCGGCCTGGGCGAGGTTCCGCACCATCTTTTCCCGCTCGTGGATGGCCTTCCCCAGGTAGCCGGCCAGCTTTTCCGCGGCGGCACCGCCGGTGGCCGCTTCCCCGCCGGCGGTGCCGCCGTCGGGCTTCAGGAGGGCCAGCATGTCCGCCATCTCCTCCAGCGAAAAGCCCAGCGGCTTCATCTGGCGGATCACCATCAGCCGGCCGAAGTCATCCTCGGTGTAGACCCGGAAGCCGCCATCGGTGCGGGCTGCGGCCGGCAGCAGGCCCACCTCGTCGTAGTGGCGGATGGTGCGCAGGGACAGGCCCGTCCGTTCGGCCAGCTCGCCGATGTGCATGGTGTCCATCTTCTGCTCCTTACATTCGGCCTAAACCCTACCATTACGTTAGGGTAGGGTTTAGCTTCCGGCCGTACAGGCCACCCCGGCGCACAACCGCCCCTTCCCGGCATCGCCGGTGACCGGCCGCCGCCCGCCAGCCCATCCCGATTCCGAACGGAGCCAGTAATGGCCGCGCCAACCACCACGCAGGCAACGGTCCCGCCGCATCAGCTGCAATCAGTCCGCGCCACGCTGCGCTTGCCCCGCCGGCTGAAGACGGAGGCCCTGGCCGGGCTGGTGGTGGCCCTGGCGCTGATCCCGGAGGCCATCGCGTTTTCGGTGATCGCCGGCGTTGATCCGCGCATTGGCCTGTTCGCGTCCTTCACCATGGCGGTGACCATTTCGTTTGTGGGCGGCCGCCCGGCAATGATTTCCGCTGCCACCGGGGCGGTGGCGCTGGTGATCGCACCGCTGATGCGCAGCCACGGGCTCGATTACCTGATTGCCGCAGTGATCCTGGCCGGCGTTTTCCAGATCCTGCTGGCCGTCGCCGGGGTCACCAAACTCATGCGCTTCATCCCCCGCTCGGTGATGGTGGGGTTTGTTAATGCGCTGGCCATCCTGGTGTTCATGGCACAGCTGCCGGAGCTTTTCGGGGTGCCGTGGATGGTTTACCCGCTGGTGGCGGCTGGCCTGCTGATCGTGGTGGGCCTGCCCCGGATCACCACGGCGGTCCCCTCGCCATTGGCGGCCATCGTGGTACTCACCCTCTTCGCCGTAGTGGCCGGCGTCGATGTCCCCACGGTGCAGGACAAGGGGCAGCTGCCGGAGAGCCTGCCGTCCCTGTTTGTTCCCAACGTGCCCCTGACCGGGGAAACGTTCCAGATCATCGCCCCCTTCGCGTTGTCCATGGCACTGGTGGGGCTGCTGGAATCCCTGATGACCGCCAAGCTGGTGGATGACATCACGGACACCCGGTCCAACAAGACCCGGGAGTCCTGGGGCCAGGGTGTGGCCAACATCGTCACCGGCTTCTTCGGCGGGATGGGCGGCTGCGCCGTCATTGGGCAGACCATGATCAACGTGAAGGGCTCCGGGGCCAGGAGCCGGGTCTCCACCTTCCTGGCCGGCGTCTTCCTGCTGGTCCTGGTGGTGGTCCTGGGCGACGTGGTGGGGCTGATCCCGATGGCTGCGCTGGTGGCCGTGATGGTCTTCATTTCCGCCATCACCTTCGACTGGCACTCCATTGCGCCGCGGACCCTGCGCCGGATGCCGAAGTCGGAGACCGCCGTGATGGTCATCACCGTGGCCGTAGTGGTGGCCACCCACAACCTCGCCATCGGCGTGGGCGCAGGGGTCCTCGCCGCCATGGCCATGTTTGCCCGGCGGGTGGCGCACTTTGTGACTGTCGACCGGACGGTCCTGGAACTCAACGGCGAAAATGTGGCCACCTACACGGTGGACGGAGAGCTGTTCTTCGCCTCCTCCAACGACCTCTACACACAGTTCGACTACGCCCTGGACGCATCGCCGGACATCGCCCGCGTGGTGGTGGACCTGCACGCCTCCCACCTGTGGGACGCCTCCACCATCGCCGTCCTTGATGCCGTCACCGAGAAATACAGGCGGCACGGCCGCGAGGTGGAACTGATCGGGCTGAACTCCGCCAGCGTCACCATGCGGGAGCGGCTGGCCGGGAAGCTCAACTGAGTTTCGGCCATGCCGGTCCGTTGCGGTTGAATGGCCGTATGCTTCCGGACTGGTCCCTCCGCCCCAGCCGTCCCGCCGATGCCGACTGGATCGCCGGGCTCCGCGCCGTGGTGCTCCGCCCCGACCTTGAGCGGCTGGGCCGGTTCGATCCCGTGCGGGTGCGGCAAAGGTTCCTGGCCGGCTTTGTGCCCGGCCACACCTTCGTGATCGAGGCGGACGGAACCGGCGTGGGTGCCATCGCCGTCCGCCCCGAACCCGACGGGCTGTGGGTTGAGCATTTTTACCTTGCCCCCGACCAGCAGGGCAAGGGCCTGGGCGGCGCGGTCCTGGCCGCCGTGATGGAATCACACGCCGATGGCCGGCCGTTCCGGCTCAACGTCCTGCAGGGCAGCCCGGCCCGGCGGCTCTACGAGCGCCACGGTTTTGAACTTGAGCGCGAGGACGCCGTGGATGTGTTCCTCGTGGCGCACCCGCCGAAGAATACGCTTTATTGATTCCGGTCCACGTGCCTTCATCCAATTCGCGCACGCCCCCCTCCCCCTGAAAATCGAGGAATCATGCCCGGACCACGAGTCCTGATCGCCGGAGCAAGCATTGCCGGACCCGCGCTGGCGTTTTGGCTGCACCGGTATGGCTTCGAGCCCACAGTTGTGGAGCGCGCCCCGGAACTGCGGCGGGGCGGGCAAAACGTCGACGTCCGCGGGGCCGGCCGGGAAGTCTCGCGGCGCATGGGCCTCGAGGACAGCATCCGGGCCGCAACCACCGGGGAAGTGGGCACGCGGTTCCTGGGCCCCGGGGGGCAAACAGTGGCGGAGTTCCCGGCCGGAACCTCAGATTCAGGGGGCGCCACGGCGGAACTGGAAATCCTGCGCGGCGACCTGGCGGAAATCCTCGTCGACTGCACCCAACCCAACACTGACTACCGCTTCCGCGACAGCATCACCGGCATCCGGGACGACGGTGATGGCGTCACGGTCAGCTTCGAAAACTCCCCCGACGAACGATTCGACCTGGTGGTCGCGGCTGACGGCATCGGCTCCGGCACCCGGCAGCTGGCGTTCGGGGACGAAGCCGAAATCCGCCCCCTGGGCCTGGAGATCACCTACGCCACCATCCCGCGGACAGCCGCCGACGACGACTGGTGGCGCTGGTACAACGCCCCCGGCGGGCGGTCCGTCACCTTACGGCCTGACAGCCAAGGCACCATCCGCGCCACCCTGAACCGCATTACCGACAAGGGCCGCCGGGAAGCCGGCTCCCGCACCCTGGAGCAGCAGCGAGCCAGGCTGCGTGCGCAGTTCGGCGACGCCGGCTGGGAAACGGGGCGTATCCTTGCCGCGCTTGACGACGCCGATGACCTGTATTTTGAATCAGTCGGCCAGGTGCTCGCCCCACGGTGGTCGAACGGACGGGTGGCCTTGCTGGGTGATGCGGCGTACTGCGCCTCACCGGTCAGCGGAATGGGGACAAGCCTGGCGATCACCGGGGCCTACGTCCTCGCGGGCGAACTTGCAGCACACCGCCACCACCTGGACGCGTTCGCCGGGTACGAACGGATCATGCGCCCGTACGTGAATCAGGCGCAGCAGTTGCCGCCGGGCACGCCACGCGCCGCCAACCCAAAAAGCCGGCTGGGCATTGCCGTGTTTGGCCTGGCCCTGAAGATTGCCGCGACTCCGTTCGCAGGCAGGGTGGGCAGCCGGCTCTTTACGCCTCCTGCGGACAAGATCGAGCTGCCGGACTACAGCCACTTGGAAGTCTGACCGCGGCCCTGCCAGCCCGCCCTGCCGCAGCAGCGCCCGGCCGTAAACGAGCACGCCCGCACCACACCACCAGCCCCGAGCGAACTCCCGGACGGCGGTTCCAGGAGAGGGTGGCGGCTCCGATCCCGGCTGCGCAGACAGCGTCTTGATCAAGCGTTTAATCAGCCCGGCTTCAGGGCCCAAAAGAAATTTGCTAAAACGCTTGATCAAACGTGGGCCCGGCGCTAGCCTTTGAGTGATCAAACGCTTTAGCAGAATGGACGTCAGCGCCGATGAATCATCCAGTCTTTTTCCAGCCCGCCGATGGATGGGTGGGAGACCTTATCCCGTTCGAGAAGGACGGCGAATTCTGGCTCTTTTACCTTCACGAGGTCCGCACCGATCCCAAGCCCGGGACGGCCTGGCACCTGGTCACCACCAAGGACCTTACGCAGTTCCAGGACCACGGCGTATCGCTCCCCCATGGCAGCAGCACGGACCTGGACTTCAATGCCTACACCGGCAGCATCGTGCTGGACGATGCGGGAGTCCACCACGTCTTTTACACCGGGCAGAACCCGGACAACCTGGGACCGGACGGCCTGCCGCTGCAGCTGGCCATGCACGCCACCAGCACTGACGGAATGCAGACCTGGGTCAAGCACCCGGAGCTGACGTTCGGGGCACCTGCCGGCTATGAACCCGGCGACTGGCGCGATCCCTTTATATTCCGCGACGGCAGCCAGGGTCGGTGGCGGATGCTGCTGGCAGCACGGCACGGGTCCGGCCCCGGGCGCCGCCGCGGCGTCATCGCCCAGTGCGTCTCCGACGACCTGCTCACGTGGCGGCACACCGAACCGTTCTGGGACCCGCGCCGCTACATCACCCACGAATGCCCCGACGTGTTTGCCTGGGGCGGCTGGTGGTACATGGTTTACTCCGAATTCTCCGAAAGCTTCACCACCCGGTACCGGATGGCCACCAGCCCCGACGGTCCGTGGACCGTGCCGGAGCAGGACAGCATCGACGGCCGCGCGTTCTACGCCTCAAAATCGGCGGCCCGGGACGGCCGGCGATTCCTTTTCGGCTGGATCGCCAGCAAGGAAGGAAACCACGACGCCGGACCCTGGCAGTGGGCGGGCACCATGGCCGTCCTGGAGATGCGCCAGAACGTCGACGGGACGCTGGGATTCGGCCTCGCCGACGAGGTGGTGGAAAGCTTCTGGGACGAGGTCCCCGTAACTTTCGACCGCGCGCTGCCAGCCCGGCTCGACGTACCGGACGGCTACGAGGCGCTCGTTTCGGACCAGGACCTGCCCGCCCAGTTCTACGCGAAGGCGGTCCTGGACATCGCTGCGGGCACCACCGAATGCGGCCTCCTGCTGCGGGCCGGCGCGGACGGCGACCACTCCTACGTCCTGCGCCTGGAACCGAAGCGTGGCCGGCTGGTCTTTGACCGGTGGCCGCGGACCCGCACCGGCGACGCCCAATGGCAGGTCTCGGGCGACGTGCCCTTCGCGCTGGAACTGGAGCGACCCTGCAGGCTCAGTGCCGGACTCCACACCCTGGAGGTGGTTGTTGATGGCGACCTCTGCGTGGCCACCGTGGACGGCCAGGTGGCCCTGAGCACCAGGATCTACGACCTGCCCACAGGACGGATCGGCGTGTTTGCCGGCGAAGGTTCCGTCACCGTCACCGACTTTGAAGTGCGCCGGCGCACCAACAACTGAAGACCCGCATCCCAACCCATCCTCCGTTCCAATCAAGGGAGATTGCCGCAATGAAGAAACTGTTCCGCGCTGCCGCCGTCGCAGCCGCCACCGCCCTGGCCCTGACTGCCTGCGGGGGTGGCGGCAGTTCCGCCGACCCCGCCAACGTAGCGCCCACCGGTGAGATCAAACCGCGCGAAATATCGTGGCTGCTGTCCCGGCCCGCCGATGGCGCCGTCATCAACATCATGAAGAAGCTCGCCGATGACTACGCCAAGGACCACCCGGGGTTCGAGCTGAACCTCATCACCACCCCGGACCGGCCGTCCTACATCCAGAAACTGGAAACCCTGGCCGCAGCCAACAAACTCCCGGAATTGTTCGACACCGACGCCACCCCCTTCGCCCAGCAGCTGGCCAGGCAGGGCAAGATGGTCGACGCCGAAAAGCTGCTGAAGTCATTGGACCTCTACGACAGCTACCGCTCCGGCGCCCTGGACTACCAGCGGTTCGACGACGGCTCCCTCTTTATGATTCCGTTCCAGTTCGAGCTCGAATTTATCTGGTACAACAAGGCACTGCTGCAAAAGGCGGGCGTCTCCGTGCCCACCTCGCTGGACGATATTCCGGCCATGTGCACCGCGTTGCGCAGCGCGGGGATCACCCCGATCGCCATTGACGGCCAGGACCAGTGGCCGCTGGAGCGCTATGTGGCGTACCAGCCGTTCCGGGAAGCCGGACCGGACTTCGTCCAGCAGCTGAAGAAGGGCGACGCCGCCTTTGCGGATGCAGCCGGACAGAAAACCGTCAACTGGATGGCAGACCTGGGCAAGGCGGACTGCTTCCAGGAGGGCTTCTCCGCCCAGGGCTACTCCGACGCGCAGAACCTGTTCACCAACGGTGAGGCGGCGATGTACAACATCGGAACCTGGGAGCTGCCCAGCCTCGCCACGGACAAGCTGAACCCGGCAGTCCGCGACGACATCGACTTCTTCACCCTGCCCACCACCAGCGGATCGGCGACGGCGGCCAACGAGTTCGTCTCCCCCTCCGGCATCGGCATGGCCGTGAACACCAAGACCTACGATCCGCTGGTAAGCGACTTCCTGAAATTCGCACTGCAGAAGTACCCCGCCGAATACGCCGCCACCGGCGCACTGTCGCCCACCACCGACGTCGAAACCGCCGTTCCCGCCAACGCCACCCCGCTGTACAAAAAAGCGCTGGAGCAGGCCAACAACCTCGGCGCCAAGCAGGCCATGCCGTGGGACACCCAGCTGGACCCCACCACCAACGGCAGGCTGCAGCAGGAACTCGTCCTCCTGGTCCAGGGCGACATCACCCCCGCCCAGTTCACCGAAACCATGGACAAGGCAATCGGGCAGAACGCCCCCAAGTTCTTCAAGTAACCACAGCGGCGGGGGATCATTTGGTCCCCCGTCCGAAAGGCGCGCCATGCTTCCCAACAGGTCACGGACCTCGGTCCTCGTCTTCCTGCTCCCGCCCCTGCTGCTCTACTGCGCAGCCGTCCTTTTTCCCATCCTCCAGTCCCTGTTCCTGAGCTTCTTCTCCTGGAACGGCATCAGCGACATGGAATTCGTTGGCCTGGACAACTACGTCCGGATGTTCGTCGCCGACGATATCTTCTGGCGCGCTTTCCTCAACGCCCTGGTCTACCTGGCCATCTGCCTGGTCCTGCAGCTGGGCGGGGCCCTGGTGGTGGCCAGCCTGCTCACGTCCCTGCGACGGGGCCGGGAGCTCATCAAAACGCTCTACCTGCTTCCCGCCGTGATCTCCACCGTCGCCATCGCCTTCCTGTTTGTCCGGATCTACTCGATCGACCCCGTGGGGCTGCTGAACCAGCTGCTGCACTGGATCGGGCTCGGCAGCCTGGAGCGGCCCTGGCTCTCGGACGTCAACACCGTCCTGGCCGCCGTCTCCGCACCGGAGGGTTGGCGCTTCACCGGGCTGTACATGCTCATCATCTACGCCGCGCTGATCGCCGTCCCCAAGGAACTCGAGGAAGCGGCCGTCCTGGACGGCGCCTCGAAGTGGACCCTGTTCACCAAAATCCGGTTCCCGTACATCCGGCCCGTCTGGATCACCACCACCATCATGGCAACCACGTACGGGCTCCGCGGCTTCGACATCCCTTACCTGATGACCAACGGCGGGCCCGGCCAATCCTCCGAGCTGTTGACCACCTACATGTACAAAACGGCGTTCACCAGCACCGACTTCGGCTATGCCAGCACCATCTCCGTCTTCATCGTGATCGAGTGCCTCGTCGCCGTCGGCCTCATCCTTTTCCTGCTCAAGCGGAAGGCAGACTAATGATCGCCCAGACCAGCCCGGCCGCCCCACCCACCATCCGGCCGCCCAGCCCCGTCGCCGTGCGCCGGCGCCGCAAACCGAGCCTTTCCCGCACCCTGTCCCGCGTGCTGATCATGCTCATCGTCATCGTCCAGGTGTACCCCCTCGCCTGGCTGTTCCTGACCAGCCTGCGCACCGAACAGGACTTGGCCTCCGGGGATCCGTTCGCCTTGCCAAGCTCGCTGACCTGGGAGAACTACGCCAGGGCATTCGAGACAGGGGACCTGGGCAGGAACATCCTGAACAGCTTCATTGTCACCATGGGCGCCAACATCCTGATTGTCCTGTTCGGCATGATGGCCGCCTACGCCCTCCAGGTCCTCGGTTTTCGGCACAGCAGGATCATCCGGGGCCTCTTTATGGTCGGAATCATCGTCCCGGTCCAGATTGCCCTGGTGCCGCTGTTCATCGACTACTCCGCCGTGAACCTGCTGGACACCTACCAGTCCATGATCATCCCGCTCGCCGGGTTCTCCCTGCCCATGTCCATCTACCTCTTCTCCTCATTCTTCGAATACATCCCCCGCGAAACCTATGAGGCCGCGTCCCTGGACGGCGCCGGCCCGTACCGGATCTTCGGGCTCATCACGCTGCCGCTGTCCGTAAACACTGTGGTCACCGTGGTGCTGGTCAACAGCATCTTCATCTGGAACGACTTCATCTTCGCCAACACCTTTGTCCTGTCCGAGGACCTCAAGACCATTCCGCTGGGGCTGCAGAACTACATCGGGGCCATGGGCAAAGTCGACTGGACTGCCACCTTTGCCGCCGTCTGCGTCACCATCACCCCCCTGCTGCTGGTGTTCCTGGTCCTGAACAAGGCCATGATCCAGGGCCTGGAGAGCGGGGCGAACAAGGGATGAGTCCCACAACTGACGGATATACTCCTGACGGAGGGCAGATGATTTCAGAGACGAAAAGTTCCGGTGAGCCGGCCCCCTTGCCGCGCCCGGTCCAGCCGCCGGAACGCAGCCACCCCGCAACCCTCCGGGAAGTCGCGGAGGCCGCCGGGGTCTCCACCGCCACCGTCTCCCTGGTGGTGAACAGAAAAAAAGGGGCTCGGATCGCGGAAGAAACCCGCCAGCGCGTGAAGGACGCCATCCGGGCGCTCGGCTACCGCCCCAACGCGATGGCCAAGAACCTGGTCAGCGGCACCTCACGCTTCATCGGCCTGGTGGCGGACGGCGTCGCCACCACCCCGTTCGCCGGCCAGATCATCCACGGCGCCCAGGATGAGGCCTGGAAGCACGGGTACGCGTTGCTGATCGCCAACACCGAAGGCAACACCGAGCTTGAGCAGGACGCAATCGCCATGATGCTTGAGTACAAGGTGCGCGGCATCCTCTACTCCACCTGGTTCCACAGGGCCACCAGCATCCCGGAATCGCTCCGCGAAGCGGAGTTTGTGCTGGTCAACTGCTTCTCGGAGGAACCCGGCACACGTGCGGTGGTCCCCGACGAGGAGCAGGGCGGCCGCTCAGCCACGGACATCCTGGTGGGCCACGGCCACCGCCGGATCGCCTTTATCAACGCCACCATCCCGGCTCCGGCCAAGGACGGCCGGCTGAAGGGATACCGCGATGCCCTGGCGGCTGCGGGCATCCCGTTCGATCCCGAGCTGGTGCTGGAGGCCTACCCGGACCAGGAGGGCGGCTACCGCGCCACGGCCGGGCTCCTGGCACGGGGCGCCACGGCCGTGTACTGCTACAACGACCGTATGGCCATGGGCCTCTATGACGGGCTGCGCGAACGCGGCCTGTCCATCCCCGACGACATGGCAGTGGTTGGTTTCGACAACCAGGAAGTGATCGCCGCGCACCTGCGCCCGCCGCTGTCCACGGTGTCCCTTCCCCACTACGAGCTGGGGGCCGCCGGCGTGCGGATCCTGCTGGGCATCGACGAAGCTCCGGCCGAGGCACCGACCAGGATCCACTGCCCACCGGTGGAACGCACTTCGGTGCGGGCGCAGGCCCACGCCTGACCGGACAGGAGACCAGCCAGATGCCAACCGCCGCCGCAGTCCTCGGCTCCGTTGTGGCCGCCGTGGACGCGGAAGGCCTGGGTGCCTACGGCGTCCACGTCCTGGTGGGTGACCACGCGGCACAGCACCGGTGGCGCAGTGATGACCGGGTCAATATCTACTCGGCGTCAAAAGGAGTGTGCGCGCTGGCCGTGGGCATGGCGGTCGACGGCGGCCTCCTGACCCTGGATTCCCGGGTGCCGGAACTGCTGCCGGGCATGGTCCTGGGGCCCGGCGTCGAACACGTCACCGTGGGGCACCTGCTGACAATGACCAGCGGCATCGATTTCGCGTGGTTCGGTCACGAGCCCGCTCCCTGGCCGGACCTCGGCCAGGAAATGCTGCGCAGGCCGGCCACCGGAACCGGAACCGCCTTCCAGTACTCGGATGCCAGCACCTACGTGGCAATGCGCCTGCTCGGCGCCGTGGTGGGCGATGTCCGCGACTGGCTCCAGCCGCGGCTGTTTGACCCGCTGGGCATCCACAATCCCCAGTGGCACCGCTGTCCGAAGGGGTGGATCGTCGGCGGTTCCGGACTGGAACTGCGCACGGAAGAACTCGCGCGGATCGCCCGGCTGCTCCGCGACGGCGGCCGGTGGGACGGACGCCACCTGGTCAGCTCCGCGTGGATCGAACGGATGCATTCCCACTGGGTGGACACCGGCGGCGGACCGCCCTACCAGCGGTACGGCCTGGCCGTCTGGGACGGCCCCGGCGGCAGCTGGCGGCTGGACGGCAAGTACGGCCAGTACGTCATCGTGGACGCAGCCCGGAACGCCGTCATCACCATTACCGCACACGAGGAAACCCGGGACCACAGGCTAGCGGAGATCGCGGCGCAGGCGCTCGGCGGCTGAGCCTGCGCCACCCGCAACGGACCGTCCGGACCCCAATTTCCGGAGATGCCTGACATATTTGACTCCTTACGGCGGCTCATGCAACGCGCGCAGGATTCTTAATGCAAGCGCTTACATTTTGTGATCGCTAACGCCGGAATTCCGCCGGGTAAAGAGGTTTGAACCCCTTCCGCAACTGTGCCTAGGGTGTTGACAGGCGCAGCACAGGGATTCCCCAGCCGCCTCTGCGAAGGGCACAACGACCCTTCACCCCACAACGAAGGCGTCCCGGCGGCAGCTCTTTGTCTTGGGGATGCCGGAGTTCTGGAACCGGGCACCAGCCCTTTCTTCCACCCATGGCAACAAACCCCCGAGAAGAGCATCATGCTTACGCACCCCAACAAACCCCACCGGCTCCGGAAACGGTCAGCCGCAGCGACACTGGTGGCGGCCTTCGCCGTCACCACGTTCCTCGCCGTACCGGCCGCCCAGGCCAACGAGCCGTCAGACCCGCCGGCAAGCCAGCAGATGCCGGCCCCGGCGCCGGGCTTCCCCCTCCCCACCGGGCATTCCCAGCAGGCGTTCGACCCGGCGTCGGACTTCACCTCCAAGTGGACCCGTGCCGACGCCAAGCAGATCATGGCGCAAAGCGACCCCGCGGTTGCCCCCGGCGTGAACTCCATGAGCCCTGACGTGACCATGCCGGAAATCCCCGAGGATTTCCCCACCATGAACGACGACGTCTGGGTGTGGGACACCTGGTCGCTGACCGACGAGAACGCCAACCAGATCAGCTACAAGGGCTGGGACGTCATTTTCTCGCTGGTGGCCGACCGGCACGCCGGGTACGGTTTCGACCAGCGCCACTGGAACGCCCGGATCGGGTACTTCTTCCGCAAAACCAATGCCGACCCGGCAGAAAAGTGGAACTACGGCGGCCACGTCTTCGCTGACGGCGCGTCGATCGGCAACACCGAATGGTCGGGCTCCACCCGCCTGATGCAGGGCAACCAGGTCAACGTCTTCTACACCGCCACCACGTTCTACGACGTGGCCGAGCGCAACGCGGGCGGCGGCGGCATCGCCCCGGATGCGGCGATCGCGAAGGCGCTGGGCAAAATTCACGCCGACAAGAACGGCGTCACGTTCGACGGCTTTGAACACACCAAGCTGCTGGAACCGGACGGCAAGATGTACCAGAACAAGGCGCAGAACCCCGGCTTCGCGTTCCGTGACCCGTACACCTTCGCCGACCCGGCGCACCCCGGCAAGACGTTTATGGTGTTCGAAGGAAACACCGGCGGCACCCGCGGCGACTACAAGTGCAAGGCTGAAGACCTGGGCTACCGCCCAGGTGACGCGCAGGCCGAATCGGTGGCTGAAGTCAACAGCGCCGGCGCCTACTTCCAGACCGCCAATGTGGGCCTGGCCGTGGCGGATAACAAGGACCTCACCAAGTGGTCGTTCCTGCCGCCCATCCTGTCCGCCAACTGCGTGAACGACCAGACTGAGCGCCCCCAGATCTTCATCCAGAATGAAGGCGGGAAAAACAAGTACTACCTCTTCACCATCAGCCACCAGTTCACGTACGCAGCCGGAATGCGCGGCCCCGACGGCGTGTACGGCTTCGTGGGCAACGGCATCCGCTCCGACTACCAGCCAATGAACAACAGCGGCCTGGCGCTTGGCTCCCCCACGGACCTGAACCTTCCGTCGGAATCCCCCGAGGCTCCCACGCCCAACCAGAACGGCCGGCAGTTCCAGGCGTACTCGCACTACGTCCAGCCCGGCGGCCTGGTGCAGTCGTTCATCGACAACGTCAACGGCGTGCGGGGCGGGTCCCTCTCCCCCACCGTCAAGATCAACTTCCGTGACGGCGTCTCACAAGTGGACCGCAGCTTCGGCAAAAACGGCCTGGGTCCCTTCGGCTACCTGCCCACCAACCTCAAAGTCGGCGGCAAGGGCCTCTACAAGTAAGCCTGCCCGGCGGACTGCTGCCTGACGCACCGGCCCGCACACCGGAAGGAGCGGGGACCCCCTCAAGGCGGCCCCGCTCCTTTGCCGGTACCGGCCTCAACCCGAACGGTCCCGATGCCCAAGAATTGGCTCCCCTCCCCCGCCACCGCCACGCGCAGCACCTGGCTGGCCGTGGCGCTGTCCCTCAGCATCCTGCTGGTGGGGCTGCTGGCATTCCTGCCCCGCACCGGGACACCTGATGCCGGCCAGGAAAGCGCCGAAACTGCCCTTGGGAGTGTCGCAGCAGCCCAGGCCGGCCTCAAAGCCTCCCGGGACGCCTACGGGACGTACTGGCTGGCGGGCGGCGACCGGACCCTGGAGGCCGGCGGCCCCGTCGACCCGGCCGGCGCGGAGGACCTGCGCAGCATCAGCTGCGCGGACGGCTGGGTCGCCGCGGCACGGACCAACGGCAGGTATTTTGTACGGTCCAGCGAAGACGGCACAACGCGCCAGGCAGTGGAACGGGAGATCAGCAGGCCTGACTGCATCACCCCCGAGGCAACGGCGGCGATGCTCGCCGATCTGGGCAAAACGGACCCACCGGCCACCCCCGCGGCTGTTCCGGAGCGTCCCGCCGGCGCGTCCCCGCACCGCCCGGCGTACCACATCACTCCCGGACAGGACTGGATGAACGATCCCCAGCGGCCCTTTTTCCTGGCCGGGCGCTGGCATTACTACTACCTCTACAACGCCGACTACCCGGAAGGCAACGGCACCGAGTGGTACCACCTCACCAGCACCGACCTGGTGACCTGGCAGGACGAGGGCGTTGCCATCCCCAAGTACAAAAATGGACTGGGCGACATTGAGACCGGCAGCACGGTGGTGGATTACAACAACACGGCCGGGTTCGGGGAGGGCGCCGTGATCGCCGTCCTGACGCAGCAGGACCAGGGCGTCCAGCGGCAGTCGCTGTTCCACTCAACCGACGGCGGCTACAGCTTCACCGCCTTTGACGCCAATCCCGTCATGGAAAATCCCGGTGAAACCCACTGGCGGGATCCCAAAATCATCCGGGACGAGGCCAACGGGCAATGGCTGATGACGTTGGCCGAGGGTGGAAAACTGGGCATCTACACCTCGACGGACCTCAAGTCCTGGCGGTACACCTCCAGCGTTGAACTGCCCGGCCTGGGCACGCTGGAATGCCCGGATCTTTTCCAGCTCGATCTCGACGGCGACCCAGCCAAAAGGACCTGGGTCCTGGCTGCCAGCGGCAACGGCGCCGGAGAAGGCGGCACCACCGGCGTGGCCTACTGGACCGGCGGCTGGGACGGGACCACTTTCACCCCCGCTGGCGACGGGCACCAGTGGCTGGATGCCGGCTCCGACTTCTACGCGGCCGTGACCTGGGACGACCCCCGGCTGACGGAAGGCCAGCGGATGCAGTCCCGCCAGGCCATCGGTTGGGTCAACAATTGGGATTACGCCCGGAAACTGCCCACCGCTGACTGGCACGGCGGAATGGACTCCATAGTCCGCGACCTCCGGCTCAAAACCGTCAGGGGCAAACCGACTCTGGTTTCCACGCCGGCCCGGGCGCTGGCCGGGCTTGAGGGCCCTCCCGTTACGTCGGGGCCGGCAGCCATCACCCCGGACGGAACGGCCGGCCTGCCCGCCGTGAACGGCAGCGCCTACCGGTTGGACCTGACCCTGGAAGCCGACGGCGGCCGCGAAACGGGTGCCGGCGACGCCACGGCACTGCTCCAACTTGGCCGCGGGGAGGCCGTCTACGCCACCATCGGCTACGACTTCGCCGCGGGGACGGCTTCCGTCAGCCGGAAACAGCCAGCCGACGGGACCAACCTGGGCCGGCTGTTCACGGAACGCCGGACCGCCCGGGCACCGGCCCGGGACGGCAGCGTGGACCTGACGGTTTTTGTGGACCATTCCTCCGTCGAGGTCTTTGTCAACGGAGGCGAACAGGCCCTGACGTCGCTGGTGTTTCCCGGGGCCGGCGTGGAGTCCATCAACCTTGTCTCCGACGGGCCGGGGCTGGCCCTCAGGAACGCACGCTACGCCCCGCTCGGCGCAGCCCGCTGACGCCGTCGGACTCCCGCAGCCGGCGCGGCCCTACGGAAGGTGCCGTTCCGCCGGGCCGTTGTATTCGCTCAGCGGCCGGATCAGCGAGTTTGATTCGAGCTGCTCCATGATGTGCGCGGTCCAGCCGGTGATCCTGCTGGCCACAAACAGCGGGGTGAAGGTGTGGGTGTCGAACCCCATGAGGTGGTACGTGGGCCCTGCCGGGTAATCCAGGTTCGGCTTGATCGCCTTGGCTTCGTCCATTGCCGTTTCCAGGCCCTGGTACAGCCCCAGCAGCTCGGGCCGGCCATAGTGCGCGATCATCTTGTCCAGGGCCGCCTTCATGGTGGGCACGCGCGAGTCCCCGTGCTTGTAGACGCGGTGGCCGAAGCCCATGACCTTCTTTTTTTGCGCCAGGGCGTCCTCCATCCACGCCTTGGCACGGGCAGCAGCCTCCTCGAGGGGTTCGTCCGGGCGGATGCCGATCTCGTCGAAGGTGTGCATCACGGCCTCGTTGGCGCCGCCGTGCAGCGCGCCCTTCAGCGCCCCGATGGCACCCGTCACGGCCGAATGCAGGTCCGCGAGGGTGGAGGTGATCACCCGGGCGGTGAAGGTGGAGGCATTGAAGGAGTGCTCCGCGTACAGGATCATCGAGACGTTGAACGCCTCCTCCACTTCGGGGACGGCTTCCTCGCCGAAGGTCATCCACAGGAAGTTCGCGGAGTAGCCCAGGTCATCGCGCGGTTCCACCACGTCCCGGCCGTGCCGGCGGCGCTGGTCGTAGGCCACCACCGCAGGCATGGCGGCGAAGAGGTCGATCGCTTTGGCCATGTTGGCCTCGCGGGACTGGTCCTCGGCCTGCGGGTGGCGGGCGCCCAGGACCGAGGCCGCCGTCCGGCAGACGTCCATGGGGTGTGCCGATTCGGGCAACGCGTCGATCACCTGCTTCACCACGGGGTCCAGGGCCCGGCCTGCTTTCTCCCGCGCCGTGAACTGCGCCAGCTGCTCCGCGCTAGGCAGTTCCCCGTTCCACAGCAGGTAGGCCACCTCCTCGAAACTGCATCGGGCGGCGAGTTCCTGGACCGGGTACCCGCGGTACAGCAGCGAGTTGGTGTCCGAGTTGACCGCAGAGACGGAGGTGTAGTCCACCACCACGCCGGCGAGGCCTTTTTTGATGTCCTGTTCAGCCATGCTGAAACTCCTTTGTTCCTGTCGCCTGTCGGATGCCGGCCGTGGCCGGCGGTGGGTGCGGGTCAGTGCTTCCCGGGCACCTGGAAATTGAAGACCCCCGAGTCGAACCGGTTGTAGCCCTCATAGTCCACGAGGTCGTACAGCCGTGCACGGGTCAGCATGGCGCCAACCTGTGCTTCCTGCGTTCCGTCCGCCTTGATCGAGTCCAGCGTACGCTCGGCAGCGCCCATGGCACTACGGAGCAGGGTCACCGGATAAATGACCATGTTCACGCCCACGCCCTGGAGCTGGGTGGTGGTGAAGAGCTCGCTTTTGCCGAATTCGGTCATATTGGCCAGGATGGGCACGTCCACGGCGTCCCGGATGGCCTGGAACTCGGCCAGCGTGGCCATCGCTTCGGGGAAGATCGCGTCCGCACCGGCGTCCACCAGGGCTTTGGCGCGGTCCTGCGCGGCCGCAAGTCCATCAACGGCCCGGATGTCCGTGCGGGCCATGATTAGGAAATCGGGGTCCCGGCGGGAGTCCGCCGCGGCCCGGATGCGTTTGGCGGCGGTGTCCAGGTCCACCACGTTCTTCCCGTCCAGGTGCCCGCAGCGCTTGGGGTTGAACTGGTCCTCGATGTGCAGTCCGGCCAGGCCGGCGTTTTCGATCTCCTGGACCGTGCGGGCCACGTTCATGGGCTCACCAAAGCCGGTGTCAGCGTCCACGATCGCGGGCAGGTCCGTCATCCGGGCAATCTGGCCGGCGCGCGTGGCCACTTCCGTGAGGGTGGTCAGGCCGATGTCCGGCAGGCCCAGGTCGTTGGCCAGGACGGCCCCGGAGATGTAGACGCCCTCGAATCCCTTTTCTTCAATCAGCCTGGCCGAGAGCGGGTTGAACGCGCCGGGGAACTGCGCGATGGTATCCGCCGCGAGGAGCTCCCGGAACCGGATCCGTTTCTGTTCGGGGGTCACAGCCGAGTACAGCATTTAGAACAGTCCCTTGGGTGCGCCGGCGGGGTTGATGATCCCCGGTGCTGCCTCGATGTTCAGCTGGTCCAGTTCGCCGGCAGCCAGTTCGGGCAGGCGTTCGACGGCGGCGAGGAACCTGTCGATTTCGGCCTCCTCAACGAGCCCGGCGGCAAGGGTACGGAACTTGTGCACGTACTGCTCGCGGGCGAAAGGCCGGGCGCCGAGCGGGTGGGCGTCGGCCACGGCGATCTGGTCAGTGATGACCGTGCCGTCGTTCAGGGTGATCTCCACGGAACCGCCGAAGGCTTTCTCATTGATATCCAGCGAGTGGTAGCGCCGGGTCCACTCCGGGTCTTCCTCGGTGGACACCTTGTGCCAGAGTTCCACGGTGTCCGGCCGGGCGGCGCGTTCGGGGGCGTAGGAATCAACGTGATGCCAGGACCCGTCCTGCAGGGCCACAGTGAAGATGTACGGGATGGAGTGGTCAAGGGTTTCCCGCGAGGCCGTTGGGGAGTACTTCTGGGGATCGTTGGCGCCGGAGCCGATCACGTAGTGCGTGTGGTGGCTGGTTTTGATGAGCACGGAGGCCACGTTGGCGGGGTCGGTGGCCTCGGGGTGTTCGCGGTTCAGTTTCCGGGCAAGGTCGATCCAGGCCTGGGCCTGGTACTCGGCGGAATGTTCCTTGGTGTACGTGTCCAGGATGGCGCGCTTCGCTTCTCCGGGTACCGGCAGCGGGACCGTGTAGGAGGCGTCCGGTCCGTCCAGCAGCCAGGCGATCACACCGTCCTCGCCCTCGTAGATGGGCACCGGCGACGTCTGGCCGCGCATGGACCTGTCCACCGCCTCGACGGCCATTTTGCCGGCGAACGCCGGGGCGTGCGCCTTCCAGGTGGAAATTTCGCCCTTGCGGGATTGCCGGGTGGCAGTGGTGGTGTGCAGGCCCTGACCCACGGACTGGAAGATGGTCTCCACATCCAGGCCCAGGAGGGTGCCGATCCCGGCGGCCGCCGACGGGCCGAGGTGCGCCACGTGGTCGATCTTGTGCTTGTGCAGGCAAATGGCCTTCACCAGGTTCACCTGGATCTCATAGCCGGTGGCGATCGCCCTGACCAGGTCACGGCCGGAGGAGCCCACGTGCTGGCCCACGGCCAGGATCGGCGGGATGTTGTCCCCCGGGTGGGAATAGTCCGCTGCGAGGAACGTGTCGTGGTAGTCCAGTTCGCGGACCGCAACGCCGTTGGCCCACGCCGCCCATTCCGGGGAAACACGTTCCGCAATGCCAAACACCCTGGCGCCCTTCCCGCCCGTACTGGGGCCGTGCGTGAGCGCCTGCGCCCTGGCCGCGACGATAGGGGCCCGGTTCAGCGACGCGATGGCCACCGAGGCATTGTCGATGATCCGGTTGATCACCATCTCCGTCACCTCCGCGCTTACCTCGACGGGATCAGCTGCAACCACGGCGATCTTGTGCGCCAGCTGATCCTCGCGGGCAAGGTTTTCCTCGCTCCGGTAAACCCGGACGTGATGCTCCTGAACCATGGGACTCCTTCTAGGACGTGTGGGTTGCTTTGATGTGCGTAAGGCTGCGGTGCAGATGAAGTGTTACTGCTGCCGAGGCCAGGTGCGCATTGCGGTCCGCAATGGCCTCGGCAATGGCGGCGTGTTCCGCCGCGGCGGCGGTCAGCCGGCCGGCGTCGTCGGCCGCGAGCCGGCGGATCCGGACCAGGTGGACCCTAAGGCCCTGCATGGCCTGGGCCAAATAGGCGTTGGCAATGGCGGCATCAATGGCGGTATCCAGCCTGCCCACCAACGTGTAGTACCCGGCCAGCTCAAGCACGTCACCGGAGATCAGCAGTGGAGCGGCCAGCAGCTCTTCCTGCAGGCCGCGGAAGACGGCTGGATCCCCGCGTTCGGCGGCAAGCGCCGCCGCCCGGCATTCAAGGGTTTCGCGCAGCTCAAAGAGTTCGTCGATGGCCGCCAGCGGAACGCCCGTGACCACCAGTCCCCGCCCGCCGGGTGCGGCCAGGCCTTCGGCGGCCAACCGGCGCAGCGCCTCGCGCAGCGGGGTACGGGAGACGCCCAAACGCTCGGCCTGCTCCACCTCGGCGAGGACGGTACCGGGAGGCAGCCGCCCGTCGAGGATGTCCCCCCGCAGGCCGGTATAGGCCCTTTCGCTTGCACGCATATCCTCAGTGTATACACAGCGACCATCAGCAGCGAGGGAATCCGTCAATCACGCCACCTGTGTATACAAATTGAGGTTTATTCGATGGCCGCGGTGGATTCGCGGACCAGCAGCCGGGTGGCGAGCTCAACCCGGCGCGAATCGGGGACCTCGCCCTTGACCTGGCGGAGGACCACCCGGAGTGCGGCCCGGCCGATCTCGCGCAGGGGCTGGGCAACGGTGGTCAGCGCCGGTACCGACTCCGCGCCCTGGCGGATTCCGTCAAAGCCCACCACGCTGAGGTCCTCAGGCACCCGGAGCTGCCGGCGCAGCGCCTCGGACATCACTCCGAGGGCGATCGTGTCGCTGGCGGCGAAAACGGCTGTGGGGCGTGGCTCCAGCCGGAGCAGTTCACCCAGCCGCCTGGCGCCGTCGTCGGTCCTGAAGCTGCCGGGGATGATCAGGCGGCCATCCACCGCCACCCCGGCCGCCCGCAGGGCAGCCAGGTACCCGTGCAGCCTGGCCTGGTTGCACTCCATGGATTCCGGACCGCTGAGGAACGCGATCCGCCGGTGGCCCAGGCCCAGCAGGTGGCTGGTGGCATCCTTGGCTCCCGTCCAGTCCGTCGAGCCGATGCTTACCACCTCGTCCGGCGGCGGATTGAGTGGATCGATGACCACTACGGGAACCCCGCGCCGGTGGAATGCGTCCAGTGGACCGTTGCCGAAGGCTGACGTCACCAGGATCAGGCCGGTCCGCCCCTGGTCCACAATGCGCTGGGCTCGCTGTTCCGGATTCAAGGGCCGGGAGCCGCCGGCGCCGATGGCAGTGACCAGCACCTCCACACCCTGGTCCGCGGCGCAGCCAAGGATTCCGGTGACCACCTCAGCCGTGTAGGCGGAGTTGAGCGAATCGAGCACCACTTCCACCACGGGAACGTCTGCCAGGGCGCGCCGCTGCTGCACCGGAGACCTGTAGCCGGTGCGGTCCAGCACTGCCAGGACCCTGGCACGGGTCGCGGCGGAAACGTCTGGCCTGCCGTTGATGACCTTGGAGACGGTGGAGGCCGACGCTCCCGCTTCATGGGCCAGCTGCGCCAGAGTCCACTTCGATTGCTCTTCCGCCATGACCAACCTTTCGAAAACATTCGCTGCTCAAATGAAGAAGACGTCCGTGGCATTGACCGGTTCAGCTTATTGGTAATAGATTTCAATAAGAGAAAAGCGTACATCTTTTCGAAATGTTTCGAAACCTGAGTCAACGAGGACCTATGACCACTCCATCCCCGCTGCGTGTTGGCATGGTGGGCTACGCCTTTATGGGTGCCGCCCACTCACACGCCTGGCGCACCGCCCCCCGCTTTTTCGACCTGCCGCTCCGGCCCGAACTGACAGCAGTCGCCGGCCGGAGCGCAGCCTCGGTCGAAGCCGCCGCAGCCAAAATGGGCTGGGCTTCGGTGGAAACTGACTGGCAGCGGCTGCTGGAGCGCGACGACATTGACCTGATCGATATCTGCACCCCCGGCGATACGCACGCCGAGATTGCCATCGCCGCCCTGTCCGCCGGCAAGCACGTGCTGTGCGAGAAGCCCCTCGCCAATACGGTGGCCGAGGCTGAACAAATGACGGCGGCTGCTGCGGCCGCGGCCCGGAACGGCATCTTCGCCATGTGCGGGTTCACCTACCGCAGGACCCCTGCCCTCGCGCTGGCCCGGCGTATGGTGGCCGAAGGCAGGCTGGGTACCATCCGGCACGTCCGGGCGCAGTACCTTCAGGATTGGCTCAGCGATGCGAACGCCCCCATGACCTGGCGGCTGGACAAGTCGAAGTCAGGCTCCGGCGCACTCGGGGACATTGGCGCCCACATTGTCGACGCCGCGCAGTGGATCCTGGGCCGCCACATCACCGGGGTGTCAGCGCTGCTGGAGACGTTCGTCCCGGACCGTCCGCTCGGCGGAGACCTCGTGGGGCTCGGTGGCCACGGCAATACGGCGGCCGAGGGACCGCGGGGAACCGTCACGGTGGACGACGCCGCGATCTTCACGGCACGGTTCGACGGCGGGCCGGTGGGCGTCTTTGAGGCCACCCGGATGGCACTGGGCCGCAAGAACGCGATGCGGCTTGAATTCAACGGCACCAAGGGCTCGTTGGCCTTCGACTTCGAGGACAACAACGTCCTGTCCTATTACGACGCCGCCGAAGGCCCGGATGCCGGGTTCCGCCGGATCATCGTTACCGAGCCCGAGCACCCTTACGTGGGTAACTGGTGGCCCACGGGCCATGGGCTGGGCTACGAACACGGCTTCACGCACCAGGTGGTGGACCTGGTCACCGCCCTTGCGGCCGGTCAGCAGCCCGAGCCCTCCTTCGCCGACGCACTCCAGGTGCAGCGCGTCCTGGCTGCTGTGGAGGCCAGCGCCGAAGCGTCGTCGCAATGGCACAGCGTCTGAACTAACCCACCAGCAATCCCGACAGATACATGCAGTTAGAGGAATATTAATGACCGGCAGCAAAAATGCGCTTGTGGTCCGCGGCGGCTGGGACGGCCACCAGCCCGTCGAAGCCACGGAGCTCTTCATCCCGTTCCTGGAAGAAAACGGCTACACCGTGCGCGTGGAGGAATCAGCCAAAATATATGCCGATCCGGAATACATGGCCAGGGTGGACCTGATCGTCCAGTGCATGACCATGTCCACCATTGAGCATGATGAGTTTAGGGGACTCCGGGCGGCCGTCGAAAGCGGCACCGGACTGGCCGGCTGGCACGGCGGCATCGCCGATTCCTACCGGAACACCTCGGACTACCTGCACCTGATCGGGGGCCAATTCGCCTGCCATCCTGGCAAGCACGCCGACGAACTCAAGGGTGAGCAGGCGGACAATTACGTGCCGTATACGGTGAACATGCTCCCCGCGGCTGCTGGACACCCCATCACCGAGGGCATCGCCGATTTTGAGCTCGAAACCGAGCAGTACTGGGTCCTCTCGGACGATTACATCGACGTACTGGCCACCACCACTCAGAAGGCCCGGTCCTGGGACCCTTGGCAGCGGGAAGTGACCTCCCCCGCCATCTGGACCCGGCAATGGGGTGCCGGCAGGATCTTCGTCAGCACACCGGGTCACCGCGTGGAAGTCCTCCAGGACACCAACGTCCGGACCATCATTGAAAGGGGCATGCTGTGGGCAAGCCGTTGAACATCGGAATGGTGGGCTGCGGCGCGATCAGCACCCAGTACCTGGCCACCTTCACCAAGGACGACTCGATCCGCCTGGTGGCCGTGGCGGATATCGATCCTGCCCGCGCACAGGCGGTGGCCGATGCCCACCCGGGCGTCCGCGCCGTCGGGGTCGGGGAACTCCTGGCGGATCCCGCGGTGGATGTGGTGCTGAACCTGACCATCCCCGCCGTCCACGCCGAGGTGGCGCTCCAAGCCATTGCCGCCGGTAAGGGCGTCTACGGCGAGAAGCCGCTGGCGGCAACCCTGGCCGAGGCCAAGGATGTCCTGGCCGCGGCAGATGCGGCCGGCGTTGTGGTGGGCTGCGCGCCGGACACCGTCCTGGGCACGGGCATCCAGACGGCGCGGAAAGCGATCGACGACGGCCGGATCGGCCGGCCGGTGTCGGCCACGGCCATGATGGCAACGCCGGGACACGAATCCTGGCATCCGAATCCGGATTTCTACTACCAGCCCGGCGGCGGGCCGCTCCTGGACATGGGCCCGTACTACGTCAGTGCATTGGTGAACCTGCTGGGCCCGGTGGTGTCAGTGACCGGCGCCGCCAGCCGGACCCGGACCGAGCGCATCATCGGCTCAGGCGCCCGCGAAGGCGAGGTGATTCCGGTGGCCGTTGACTCGCACGTCGCAGCCATGCTGACCCACGCCGATGGTGCCATCTCCACCCTGGTGATGAGCTTCGACGCCGTGCGCACCAAGGCGCCCAACCTCGAAATCCACGGCGAGCGCGGCTCGCTGGTGGTCCCGGATCCCAACCGGTTCGACGGCGATGTTGAGCTTTTCGCGCTGGGCGCCGCCGGCTGGGAGGTGCTTCCGGTCTCAGCAGGCTTTGTGGACGCAGGACGGGGCGCCGGCCTGGCGGACCTCGCCGCCACCCCGCCCGGCAGCGAGCCGCGGGCAGGCGGCCGGCTGGCCTACCATGTCCTGGATGTTATGGAGTCGGTCCTGGTGGCCGCCGGGACGGGCAGGACCGTGGCCATTGAAAGCACCGCGGCGCGGCCAGCCCTGGTTCCCTTGACGGTCCCGGAGCCTGCGGTCAGCTGAGGCCGCGGTGGTCGCTGCGGGCAATCCGGTTCCGGCCCAGCGACTTGGCCGTGTACAACGCCGCGTCCGCTGTGACGATCACGTCGTCGATGTCCGCGGTACCGGCGTCGTACGTTGAAATGCCGTAGCTCACGGTGGGCATCACCATGCCGTCCACCGTGGGCGAGGCGGCCAGCCGGCGGCTGATTTCCCCGGCGATCAGCTCCGCCCGTTCGGCGCTGGCACCGGGGATAAGGATGACAAACTCCTCGCCGCCGTAACGCCCCGCCAGGTCGGTGGTCCGCACGGTATCCGTGCAGGCGGTGGCGAAGGCCTTCAGCGCGACATCCCCGGCCGCGTGCCCAAAGGTGTCGTTGACCGCTTTGAAGTGGTCCAGGTCGGCCAGGATCAAGGCACCGGAGCCTCCCGTGATGGCCCGGTCGGACAGCTGTTCAGCGGCCAGGTCCAGGAAGGCCTTCCGGTTCAAGAGGCCGGTCAGGTCGTCGCGGGTGGCCACCACGCGCAGGGCCCGGGTCTGCTGTTCGCTGCTGAGGGCGGCCATGCTGAAGGAGACCACCACCAGGAGCACCATGGTGATCATGGTGGTCACGGCTGAGCCGAAGATGGTGGTGAAGGTGGGGCCGTTCTGGCCTTCCAGCAGGAAGGCCACCCAGCGGAGGAAGTAAAACAGGGCCAGCCCGCCCGCAGCCGTGGCCATGGGGATCCGGACGCGGGAGTAGCCCGGTTCAAGGCGCCACAGTTCTCGGGAGCCCAGGCCGATGGTCAGGGCCATGGCAAACAGGAACACGGGGCCGCCTGACCACACGTTGGTGGCAGGGTTGTCCAGGACGGAGGCCACCAGGGTGACCACGGGGATTGCCGCGAAGGCCCACTTGTTCGGGGCAGCTGTCCGGAGCGAACGGGCCCCGGCCCACACGGCCACGCCGCCGTGCACCAGCAGGGTGTTGCCCAACGGATTGGCCCAGACCTGGTGGGCGGTGCCGTCCAGCAGGAAGCACGCCGAGCCCGCCAGGAAAAACAGCAGGGCCACGCACCACCAGCCACTGTACGGCGAGCGCGTCACCCGGTAGGCGGAGAAGTAAAAAAGCACAACGAGGGCCAGCGCCATTATGCCGAATGAGAGCCGGAGGGTCTCCGTATCCAAAACCATGTCTTCGAGGTCCCCCAAACTCCGCCCGCCCGTGCCCCCAGTATGGCACTGCACACGTTCCGGGAAAGACCGGGCCACGGCCAAAGGATTCGCCCAGCGCAGCGGCATCCTGGGCCTGATGGCCCTGTCCCTGGATGACCTGAACGAGCTCAGCGCAGTCCAGCCGCTGAACGCCAAGGAAATCGAGACGGTAGCCGGGTTCAACACCCCACCGGACTGGAAGCCGAAACTGAACGCTGACGGGACCCCGGCGGCCCCTCCCGGCGCCGGAAAAATGCTGTTGAAGGTTCCCGGCCGGGTCGGCATCCCGGTGCAGATGACCCTGACCGACATAGAGAAAAAGCACCACAACACCGACGAACGCAGCAACCGCGTCGTCGCCAAGGATGCGGAGGCCCCCTGATGGGAGCACCAACCAGAGCGCGGTACCTCCGCGAGAAAAACCGCATGTCAATGATCGGGGCGGCCATCCTGATCAGTGTGCTGGCCTCCGTGGTGGCCGGAATCAGCGTCGGCGGGTTCTACGCCACGGCAACCTGGGCCGGGCCTCAGAAAGTCATCCAGGAGCTCTTAAAAGGTCCGCGTGAGTTCTCCGGGGTGTACATCGCCGGGATGGGCACCGTCGCGGCACTGATAGCGGCCACCCTTGTAGGCGGGTTCCTCCTGGCCCGCAAAGCCTCACCCAAGTCCTCCTGGGTGGACCCGGCAGCCCGGCACATGGCCTCCTTCAAAGAGGTCAAATCCCTTTCGGCGAAAGCCACGGTCGCGGATAACCGGAAGATGAAATGCCAGGCTGACGGCTGGCCCGGGTTCGAGCTCGGCAAGATCGTCCCCACCACCCAGCCGCTGTACGCGAACGCTGAACTGGTCGGCCTGATCTTCGCAGGCCCCCGCGCCGGCAAATCCGCCTCCTACGCTGTCCCGTTCATCCTCGAAGCTCCCGGTGCGGTCATGGTCACCGAGAACAAACGGTTCCTCACCGACGCCACCCGTGATGTGCGGGCGGGGAACGGCGGGGACATCTGGGTTTTTGATCCCCAGCGGATTGTCGGGGAAGCACCCACCTGGTGGTGGAATTCCCTCTCAATGGTCCACGACGCGGCCAGCGCCTGGACCCTCGCTGACACGTTCGCCAAAGCCGAAATGGAAGCCGTGGGCGAGAAGGGATTCCAGTTCTTCGAACTCCGCGCCACGCAGCTGCTGCGCGGGTTCTTCCTCGCAGCCGCGGTGAAGGGCCTGCCCCTGTCCACGGTGCAGGAATGGATTTCAGACCGGGACGTGCGCGAACCCGAATCGATCGCGATCCTGAACGAAACCCGCCACGTCGAAGTCCTGAACCAGCTGGCCAGCATCTTCTCCCCGGACTCCCTGCCCGAACGCTCCGGTGTGTTCTCCACCGCCCAGATCATGACCGAATGCCTGACAAGCCACGCAATCGCGCGGTGGGTCAACCCCGTAGAAGGTGACGAAGTCGCCTTCTACGGGGGTTCCCGGCTCGGTGTACCGGGGACGCCGGCACTTCAACCCGGCAGAGTTCGTCCGGGGCAAAGACACGCTCTATTCACTGTCCAAGGACTCAGCCGGCGGCGGCCGCGCCCTGGTCACGGCCATGGCCGTGGCCGTCCTGGAAGCCGCCGTCGAGTACGCCACCGAATGCCCCGGCGGACGGATGCCGGTCCCGCTCTCGGCCATCCTGGACGAAGCGGCCAATGTCTGCCGCTGGTCCAAACTCCCCAAGGAATACTCCCACTTTGGCTCCCGTGGAATCCTCGTGGCCACCATCTTGCAGTCCTACTCCCAAGGCGAATCCGTGTGGGGCGAAAAAGGCATGGAAGCGCTCTACCAAGCAGCCAACTGGGTCCTGTACCTCGGCGGGAACAAGCCCGGCCCGTTCCTGTCCAAAACCTCAGAAGCGGTTGGGGATTACTACTACACCACCCCCGGTTCACCCGGATCCAAAAACGCACCCCGCGGCCCGGCACAAGAACACCGGGACCGCATCTTCGATGTGGCCGAGCTCGCCGCCTTGCCCAAGGGAAGGGGCATCCTGCTCACCGGCCAGAACCGGGCGGCCCTGGTCAAGTCCACCCCCTGGATGTGGACCAAACACAAAGAAGCCCTCGAAGCGTCCCTTCGCTCCCGCGACCCCCAGGCCGAAACGACCATCCATAACGCGGTCACCGAAGCCGAGCCAATCCGCCGCAACCCTGACACCACCCCGGTGCCGGCATGACCGACGCCATTGCACAGGACGGCCAGTTCCCGGAAGATCACCTTCCGGGAATCGGTCTGCTCTTCGATGGCACCGACCCAGGGCAGGACGCGGCTGCCGAGCCGCCGGCCACCAGTGCCAGTGGTACTCCCGCGCCAGTCCCTGCCCCTGAACCCGCCGTTATTGTGGAGGAATCCGAGGAGGCTCCTGAGCCTGCTTTCCGTACCGTCTATGACTTCTATGAAGGGGTCTACGGGCCCCTGTATGAGCACTACGATTCAAGCCCCGGCGTACTCGCCCAACGCGGCACCACAGCCATCCGATGGTGCCGGCAATGGTGGAACCACGAATCCGTCATGATGCGCCTAACCGCCCTATGGCAGGCCTACGAAGTCGCCTACGCCGAAGGCGGCGGAGCCATGAGCACCTGGATGCTCGACCACGCAGACCGCCACTTCGACCGGATCATGACCGAAGGCGGACCCCTCTCCGAATGCCGCTCAAACCACGACCACCAAATGACCCGCTACCCCACCGACCCACTCCCCGAAGGCAACAACCTCGACGCAACCACCGTTCCGTAGCGGGCGTAGCGGACCTAAAGCTTCAGCCGTCCGGATAGTGTTTCAAGGTGAACACTTTCAACGCCCAGCCGAAGCCACGGGTACTTTTCGAAGCAGTCCCCAAAGAGAAAATCGATGAACTCGTTCGATTGGTACCCAGTTACAAAATCATTAATGTAAACGAAGATGTGCATGAGACTGAGTACGACATCCTGGTTACTTTTGCATACGATGCTGGGACGCGTGCAAAGCATCTTCACGTTCTCTCTTTCGGGGCCATTATGGGTACGCCCTCAGATAAGTACCTTTTTGACCGAAAGACTGAGACCCTCGCTAACGAGGTGACAATTAGTTCTGGTGTCCAATCGCCAATCGCTGCACTACTGAAAAAAACCGTGATCCCCCACATCCCTGAGGGTCCAAAAAACATCTGGCAAGTCTTGTTCGTTGAGGATCGTGAGTGGCAACACGTGGACACAGACGATTTGCGCGGACAGTGTTCCCCCTTGCTCCATCTGGGCAAGGAAAAGTTTGTCTACGCTTATCGCAACCGGCGTGATGGCAGCAAGGGCGGCCTGCAAGTGGCCTTGCCGGAAATCACGCGGGAACCCGCTGAGTGGTTACGGCTATTTCTCGATCTGGTGGCTGAGATCGATCCGGTTAGTGTGCCCCCGGAAGCTGAGTGGAAGACCAGCGAACGATGGTCTCCTCCGGAGGTCGGCGGCTTCATCCGCGCCATACAAACGGTCAAGGATGAGCGCGAGAGGGCAATGTTTGAGTTCCACGCTCGGGAACAGGCTCTGAACGGTGATCTGAATCTTGCTGTCCAAAGGGCCGAGGCAGGACCTGGGCGACTGCTCACCGCCGACGGTGATGCACTGACAGCAGCTGTCCTGGAAGCACTCCAGGATCTGGGGTTCAGCGCTCAGGACATGGATGATCACCATGACGAAAAAACCGGTGCGAAACTTGAAGACCTCCGCGTGGACGACCCCTCCGAACCCGACTGGCATTGCCTGGCCGAAGTAAAGGGGTACACCAAAGGCGCCAAGGTAAATGACGTCTCCCAAATCACTGGACGCCCCGTTGCTGCGTTCACGAAAGAAACCGGCGACTACCCCTCAACCGTATGGCACATCGTGAATACGTGGCGGGGAAAACCACCGTCCACCCGCCCCGTTGCGATCCCAAACGACGATGACCTAAGACCGGTTACCGACGCGTCTGGTGCACTCATTGACACACGGGATTTATTCGAGGCGTGGAGGGATGTCCAAGACGGGAAAGTTGGGGCGGACGCTGTGCGAACATCAATGCGCTCCTCTCTAACCCGGTGGACCTATGACCCTTCACTTCTGCAAAATCAGTAATCTGGTCATTGGCGGGTTCACCGCAATGGGGCTATGCCGGGAGGCGAAATGGAACCGTACGAATGGCGAGATGCAGAAGTAAGCTTTCCCGATTTCCAGGGGACCGCGCAAATGGACAAGAAGATCACGGGCACGAGCGGGTTCACCCTTGCCGGCATAGATCAAGATAGATGGCTGGTCGTTGGTATAGACATCGGTGGCGGCGAAAACGGACATGCCATAAACGTTGTCGCCGTGGACAAAGATACCGTTCCCCAAAACACGAGCAACATCTTCGAATACTTGATCAACGAGTACGGCCACATCCCGGTAACAGATTTCAGGCTCCACGATGTAGACCCTTACGAGCTGTTGCAGAGCATTACGCATGGATTCGAGCTGAAGCTCAGAACCAGGCCCACCGTGGGCCGCCGCATCATGGTCACCGCCCTCGGCGACATCCCCGCGCAAGACTGACACCTACGCGAAAATGAGGCCCGCATACCACCTGGTTTGCGGGCCTCATTGCACATGTTTTTGATATCTATGGATGTTTTACGGCTGCGCCCGGGCAACGAGATCGGCCGCGAACAGTTGCACAAGATTTGCCGCCAGCGACACAGCTACTTGAGCTTCTTCAAAGCTGACATTGCCAGGCGCCGAGGGTTGCCCCCCGTGACGGTCATGCTGGCCATGCCAAAGCAGTTTCATCATCGTGAGTAACGCAACCGACGACGTCGCGGTTTGTGGTTCGCGAGCCATAGGAAGGCCCCAATCTCCCTGGTCCTCCATCTGCCTAATCAAAGTCCCCAAGGTCGCTCTACCGTTAGACGGGGCGACGAGAGGAACGGCAATATCTTCCACAGCCTTTATTGCAAGGGCATACGCACGGCTGGCATCAGGTGTGATCCCGTATAAGGATTCCCAAGCCTGAGCGAGACGTATACCGCTTTGCCCTGAGTCCCTCATCACGGCATCAGCGTTGATCTTGACTCCAAGCGGAACTCGCCGTACCAGACCGGGCCGTCCGAATCGCTCGCCAACCTCGTATAGAGACTTGCAACGTTTGAGAATGCCCTCCAAACTTTCAACGTTAACCTGCTTCTGGTGGGCAAGGATGTAGTCCGCAATACGAAGTGGATGCGTGTAGTTTTCAAGCACCTTCAGAGCCTGAAAACGTAGATGTTTGGCCCTTTCCGGAGAAGGACGCATAGTGTCCGAAAGCGGCGGAAGAGGAATTTGAAGTGTTTGAGCAAGTTCGGTTGTTAAGTCGATGTTGAGGCTTTGAACGCTTCCACTGCCATCGCTGTACCGTCGCTGCTTGCCGAGGCTCGACATGACCCACGCCCAGTAAGCACTCCTCATCCATTCCGGGACGCCATCATGGAGTGCGTCATAGGCTGCCACCTCATCGTCCGATTCGACGCCAAGGGGCACCCACTTTTCTTCCGTCATCACGCTCTTCCGTCTGAGTAAAAATTCATCATTCGAACCTACCTGTGGTTCAACTATTAGCGTCCTTTGGACTGATTCTTCGTCCGGACTTGTGCCTGGTTGTGGCTGGATCCGCGGGTTTTCCCGGCTTTGGCTCCCTTGCCGGCGGCGGCGTGCGTGATGGGGTACTTCTGGATCTTCTCGCCCTGCATACGGGCTCTGACGGCCTGTTCGGGGACACCAGCAGTGACCAGCTGGCTTTCCAGTGCTTCCCGGTGCTCCGCAGTGCCGTAGGCAGCTGTTGCTCTGTCGGCTGCGACGTTCCCTGATCGTTCGTGTGCCGCCCCTTGGTGAGCGGTGGCGTCAGCTTTCACATCCGCGTCAACAACCTCGGGGTGACGGGTCAGGAACTCGTCCCGGTACCACTCCTCTTCCAAGGCTCCGGGGCCGCTGCGGGCCACCCGGGCGGATTCATCCTTGGCCTGGTCCGAACGTGCATACTCGGCCACGGCCACCGCCTTATAGCCCTCGGCGTCTTTCCTGGCCTCCGTGGACCCGGCCGTATTTGGCTGGGCGAGGGCCTGTTCCGGGGTGCGTCCCTGACGCGTTAGGTACTCCTGGCGGCGCTGCTCTGCCTGGCGTTCGCGTTCCTCAGCACGGGCGGGCTCCCGGTTCTCGAACCGTTTTGCGCTGCAAGGAACTCCGGGTCAAAGGGACGGACCTGGGGTGAACCGGCAGCCAGCCAGTCCTTGACCAACTGTTCCTTAGCCTGGGGAGAGTTAGCCTGAACCTGGCCCAATACATGGTCCTGATAGTCGGGGCTTTGTTCCATGATCGCCCACCGCTGCGCGGCGGCCTGGACCGCTTCCGGGGCCTGCACGGCGGACCGTTCCCCGGCGTTCAGATCCATCCACGCTTGCCTGCCACCCTGCGCGACACAAACGCATTCGCGGCGCAGCAACCTCGCCCAGATAATCCAAATCCTCACGAATGAGGACTAGGTTTTGGTCATGACGTACATGTTCCGCGTTCGGTTCAAAGTCGGCCCAAATACTCGAATCGGCGCCCAGGTCACTGAACTGATACTGGGTGAAACCAATGAAGTGCGGGTCTTTCTAAGGTCTCGTGTTGAAGGGCAGTTGGTGAATGATGCCGACCAACTAGAAATGCGGGGAGAGGGCTATACAAGGGAGGCAGAAGCAGAGGCCGAGGGAAAGCGCTGGATCAGTGCACTCACCCTTGGAACGATCTCTGAACTCGTAGGCATCGAGTTCAGCGAACGCAGCGCGCCGAACTTCTTTACGCAGGCAGTACTGGAATGGGTCAAGCCTGCTAACCCCGACGCACAGGCCTACCCCGACATCACAGGACTCCAAGTAGTCCCCCAAAGCCCTCCGCCAGTTTTCGTCCGAGCCGAAGCCAACGGCATCGGATTCAAAAATGGCGATGCTATCGCTGCACACGCGCGGGAAACCTACGGTCAAGAAGCAGACCCTGATAAGCGCAGTCTCCTAGCGTGCGAAATGTACGCCGCTTCGCATTTCATGCCGTCCGACGACTCACGTTTTCTAATGTTGATGATTGCTGTCGAAGCATTAATCGAGACCGGAAACCGTTCAGCTGAACAGATGAACGCGATTGAGGGGCTGATCGATCATCTCGCTTCCCTGTCGCTCCCTGAGGGTGACCGGCAATCACTGGCACAAACACTTAATGGGTTGAAGAAGGAATCAATCAACTCGGCGGCTAAACGGCTTGCGGCCGTTCTAGGAAGCCAGCCGTATGGGGAAAAGTCACCAAAGCGGTTCTTCCGAGACTGCTACAACGCGCGAAGCGCCCTCGTGCACGGAAGCTTGGAGCGTCCCGCTGCCGAAACCATTCGTGAACTCATCTGGCCTTTGGAGTACTTCGTGCGGGACCTGGTCCTTAAACATAACGGAGTGGCCTGATCCAGCCGGCACGCATCTGTGTTCCATTTCCATGGAACTAGGACGATCCTGGTGGGACGCTCCCCCGCTGCCTGGTCCCGTGAAATGCCGCGTAACTTGACTGTCTCAAAATCAATGCCAAAACACCTACCACAAAGCTCTGCGCGGAACAGGATTTAGATACGGGGCGGGAATGAATATCGGCTACGCTCGCGTCTCGACCGTGAAACAGGATCTAAGCCGGCAGGTGGACGCCCTGGCGGCTGCCGGGCGTCGATCCCCGGTATATCCACCTGGACGAAAAATCCGGAGCTGCAAGGGCTCACCAAAGCGTTGAAGTATGCCAGGGACGGAGCTGTGCTGGTGGTTCATACGCTCGACCGCTCCGGCCTGACTGTGCGGGACACCCTGAATATCGTTCACGAGCTCGACGCCCTGGGTATTGGCCCAAAGACGCCGGCCGACCCCTTCAAGATCGACGCGACCGCCAAAGACGACACCATGAACCAACTAGTCCTGGCGCTCAACGCTCTACCGGCATTTTGATGCGCGCACATCCTCGATTGCCTCGTCAGCAAGGACTGGGTACCAAATGCAATGATGGTGGACCCGATAGCGTTCGCAGTATGACTTACTCATACTGGTTCGCTGACGGGCCTCGCAAAGGCGAAGAAACCACCTCTGATGAAGAGAACCTGGTGGTGAAGTTGCCTGGCGGTGAATATCGCTGTCCGGGCTTTGCTCACGGTACCGGGACGGCTGCACCAGAAGCCCCACTCGCGGATCCAAAGGTCCGGATACTGCAATGGCACGCGGGGGGCGAGGACTAATTAACTTCATCCGAGGCCGTAACTCGGGCTAGCTATCTGAACCGCGTGATCAAAAGAACAACACAACAGCTGTCCCGGCTTCGAAAAAGGCAGCTCCCAGCACAAGCACTCCTACGGCACCGGCGGTAACCGACCCCGCAATCCATACTGCCGCGCTGGTACACAGTCCGTCCTAGTTCAAGGGAAACATATACCCTCACACTGAGGCCAACAGCAGGCCGGCACCCGTCATCGCCGTGCTAGGGCCAAGCTCGGCGCTTAGCCGCTTGTCATGACCACAAACATGGCTGCCCTTATTGACGTGCATCCGGTGCCGGGTATTGGGGTGTGGAGAGAGAAGCGTTCCAAGCCGTTCTGGGGAGATTGGAGGATGGCCGATTCGAATCCAGACACCCTTCCGACGCCCTTTGATCCCACGGGGCCTTGTCCATGGTGCGGACGGGTCTCCAACTTTGTTGTGGGCCAACAGGTTGTCCTGTCCTGGGGCTCGAATTTTGCCGACCGCGCTGTGACAGCCCTGACCTGTCAAGGCTGCAAAAAAGGCACTGCCGTTGTTACGAACAACCTCGGAAACGGCCTGACGTGGTGGCCAGCCCCTGGTGCTGGCATCCTGGATCCTCAAGTCAACGAAAGTGTGGCCTCGGCCTATGACGAAGGAATGCGGTCCCTCACTGTGGGGGCATTCCGTGCGGCCGCAGTCATGTTCCGCTCCGCTCTGCACCTCTTTGTCAAGGACAAGGGCAGCGCCAAAGCTCAAAACGAGAGGCACCTGAAATCTGCCCTCAAACACATGAAGAATGACGGCGATCTTCACCGTTCACTCTGGGATTGGGCTGACCATCTCAACCAACTGGGCAACGAAGGAGCCCACCCTGAAGACTACGACGATGTCACAGAAGCGGAAGCCACGGGCCTGGACAAGTTCGTCCGGCACCTGATACGGCACGAGTACGAAATGCCCGCCCAGCTACTCCGCGATCAGGGGCTCCTGCAGGAATAGCAATCAGCACTGTTTCCCCGGATCGCGAAAACCGTCGAATTGGAACAACGTGGGTCTCTTCTGCCCGCCGGTAAGGTGACCTCATGTCGATAGCTCACTTAGACGACCAGCAGGCGTTCGCTTTCATAGAAGAGATGACATCGACCAGAAACTTGCTGGCATATGGAACGCGCGTCATTCGTACCGCAGCGTTCCTTGACACAACGCGGGACCCGATTTTGACCATGCTTTCCATCGGTGTGGAAAAGCTCTACAAGCTCACGCTCGGACTCTCGGCACTGGACGCTAACCAGTCCTGGCCTACCAAGGGTGAGATGAGGGCCTTCGGCCATAACCTGGCCGATATGCACACGTACGTCATGGCTGACCTTTCGAATCGGACGGCCACCGGAACTGAATACGTACGCGGTCTGCTGGCAGATGTTCAGACTGATGGCGCCGTCATTCCACTCATTGCCACTCTCGGCAGATACGGTCAGTCTGGGCGCTTTTACCATCTCGACAGGCTTGGTGACGCTCCCCAACCTTGGGATAGCCCCGAAGATTATTGGCAGCGAATTGAAGACGCGGTAACCGATGAACCGGAGATAGCCGCGGCATATGCCGCGGCCATGAATGACTCCTCAAACAACGTGCTGTGGGACCAGCTTTATTCATCCATCAACCAACGCATCGCGGACACTGTTGAGCGCTTGTGGACGATGGTTGCTGTCTGTGGGCGGAATCATGCCCTTGGCGAAGCCGGGACCATCTTCGGCTTCGACATTCACCCCAACGCAGTAGGCCGGCAGTAACCCAAAAAAGACGGGAGCACCCGTCCGCTAGCCCTTTGCTATCACCCTGTCTATATCTGCTTGAGTGATGCCCGGATTCCGAATCCCAACCAGTTCCATGCATCGTTGATGAATTGCTGAGAAGTCAGCACCATATCCGAGATTTCTGAGGTCCTCGGCTGTCACTCCAAAGTGCTTCTGCACTTTGTTTGGCAAGGGGTAGCCGTCGTTGTCGAACAACGGGGAATTATCGTCCCAGGTACGATACCTGAGCGCCGCTCCCGTTTCCTTTGTCAAAACAGTAAATTCGTCCAGCTCAACAGCGACTACTCTGGAGCCTTTGCATCGAAAGGAAACGCCCGTCGGGTAGTCAGGATCATGCGTCGATTTGCCCAGGGGAACAACCTTGTAGAGAGAGGAAGGCCCCAAACCCAGCTTGTAGTACTCAACTGCATAGTCGAATGCAAGGTCACGATCAGTGGTGATGTAAGCAAAGTCTGGCCGATATTCTGCAAAGCCCTGGGGAGTGAACGCAGCCACCACGTGTCGGTAACCGGGAACCTGCACACCTGGGATCAACGCCTCACCAACAGCCCTGCCGGCAGCACCACCATGCCAGTAAACCGCAGCGCCGTTAGGCACTTCCTTCTTACGCAGACGACTACCTTTTCCCACTGCAACCACTCTCTCTGCTCCCCCAACGGAGGCGTGAATGAATTTGGATCGAACGGCTGCGTTGCAAAACTCCCACAATCGAGGTCGAGGGTGTGCATGATCGCCGGCCGCTATGGTGACATGCCGGCTACCGGTGACCTGGCGGTTGTGTGCAGCCGGTCAGGTGGGTCCCGTCGTCCCCATGTGTGCGGGAAAAGCAGCGGAGCGGATGGCTTTTGCCGTGCCCATGTGGACGAGGGGTAGAACCGAGATGCCCTGCTATTTCATCAACTGGTGAGCGCGCTGATGCGAAACGCCCAGCACAGCGCCCACATCACGAACAGTAAGTCCACTGGCCGCCAATTCCCTGGCAGCCAAGCGCGACTCTTCAGCCGCTGTGCGTTGGGCTCTGGCCGCGACTTCAAACAACCTCTTTGAGGTAGTCAGATGCTAACAAGCCCTGAAAGCCGAAACGTCTGGCCACGCCGCTTGAGGGATGTTTGCAGGAATCAGCCTGCACAGTTTCACTACCCGACTTTGGTCCAGACGCCACAGCGTTCTGATTGGAAGCCCTCCCCCGCGTATACGGTGACTGCAACTCCGTCGGGGGCGAACCCAACAAAGTCGTTCGCAATAATGTCGCCGCCCCCGGTGGTCCGTGACCAGTAGCAGTCCTTTGCCCCCGGCTTGGTCCGGTAGGTTCCGGCCTCCATGGTTGCTCCTACAACTTTCGTTCCCGGCCCCACCTTCACGGAAGTCAAGGCCTCCCTCAGCACCCCAGCATGTGGAGCATCCGGGCACACGGACAGGGCGCCTTCAATGTCAGCTCTCCGCCAGTCCATCCTGGCCGTGACCTCGTCAGCAAAATTCGGAGAGACCTTGGCACACATCAGCATGATTTTGCCAACAGTCGCAGTTGGCAAGCTGATATCCCCGCCCTTGGCGCCGATCAGGTCTACCAGGGACTGTTCCGTGGGTACTAGGGGTTGTTTCGTTGATGTATGCTTGCGGTCAATGTTCACAGTGCAGGTCGCGGAACCTGCATAGTATTTGCTCGCCCAAACATCTTTGTAGGACTTGAACTTAGGGGCATTGGGGTCATAGTCGCCACACTTGTACTCATACCGTGACTCCAGCATCAACGCTTGGGCCTTGGCTATGTTCATGGCCCGCTGATCTTCTTCACTGCGGTCCACTGTGATCCGAGCGGATTCTTCATTTGAAGTAGTTCCTGCCGTTGGGTCGGAGGAGACAGCCAGAACATCATTCCCTGGGTTCAGGGTCACCCACTTCTTACCGTCCGGGCCTATTGGAACCGTTGTGCGAAATCCGGTGCTGGTCAAAGCTTTGCTGGCGTCCGGGTAGGGCTTACCGGCTACTTCAGGCACGATTTTGGGCGGCTTCGGTGTCGGGGTGGCTTTGGCTGCGGTGGAAGCGGACGTAGCCGGTGCAGGCGCCGACTCTCCATTTCCACAGGCGGCGATTCCTGTCATGAGAATGGCCGCCAAGATGCCAGGTAGGTAAGCCTTCATGTCCCCCCATTTTCGATTTTCATAGATCCGTCACTACTGCCCATCCAACCCAGAGCAGCGTGGACGATGGCATAACAATAGCCTTCGAGATCCATATCAGCCCACGCCATTGTGCCGATGGTCGCGGCCGCCCCACTAGGTTGCTAAGGGGTGTTGGGCGTGATTGATGAGTGGAAGATCGCTCACGCACTGGCTCGGAGATACTGGTAGAGCGTTTCCCGGCTGATCCCGAATTCTCGGGCGAGGGCGGCCTTCTGTTCCCCCGCGGCGGCCCGCATTCGTAGGGTATCGGCCTGTTCGGGTGAGAGTGCTTTGGCCCGGCCGCGGTAGACGCCCTTGCTCTTGGCCAGGGCAATGCCTTCTCGCTGCCGCTCCCCTATCAACGCTCGCTCGAACTCAGCGAAGGCGCCCATCACTGAGAGCATCAGGTTAGCCATCGGTGAGTCCTCCCGTGAAGCTCAGGTTCTCCTTCACGAACTCAATCCGCACTCCCTTGGCAGTGAGCTTCTGCACCAGGGCCCGGAGATCATCAAGGTTCCTGGCGAGACGGTCCATGCTGTGCACCACCAAGGTGTCAGCCTCACGAATGAACTTCACCAGCTTCACGAGCCGGGGACGCTTCACGTCCTTCCCCGAGGCCTTATCCGTAAAGAGCCGATCCAACTGCACCCCTTCGAGCTGCCGTTGGGTGTTCTGATCCAGGGTGTTGACCCTGATGTATCCGATTCGCTGCCCAGTCATCCCAATTCCTGCCCGTAGTGTCAGACTGAAATCTGAGACCCGCGCAGGTGCCTGTCAAACTAACTGAATAACGACCCTAATCTGACATGTGAAAAATCTGGACCCTGACGTCAGCTTGGAGTACACCCCAAGAACACCTTTATCACCGCAGCCGGTCGATCTGAGCTTGCAATGGTAAACGGCAAATGCAGTCCGGTTGCTGACGCCCCGTATCCTTTTTAGATGAATGACGCTCGCCAACTCCGTGCACTCCTTGACGTGACAAATGATCTGCTCTTCAGCGGCCAAGCCAACGGAGGCGGAGTTGTCCGTTCAGGTGCGCGACTGTATCTGTCTGGACAAATGAACGGCCGTCTAACGGTCGAAATCGACGCATACGTCTATCTTTCTGGGCAGCTCAACGGCAACGCGACAGTCTCGGGCGCCCTCGATATCACCGGTCAGCTCAACGGCATCCCGACAGTAGCAAGTTCTGGTCGAATTACCTTCGCTACCGGATCCTCAATTGTCCGGTATGGACAGACACTAGTGGTGAACACCTTAGGCGAGTTTCAGCCGTTGCAGAATGATGGCGTTCCTTATGTGATCAGTGAGAACACGCCTCGATGGCTCTACCAGCAGGACGGCACTCTTAAGCCGAGTGAGAAGAAACCTACGAACCAGGCAACGTAGATGCCCCGGATGAGATGTGAGCATGCCTCCTTGAACTTCTTGCTCTCACAGGATTTTGCGCCTATATCCATGTCAGACTCCAGTTCATGAGCCTCGGTGGAGACTTGCACCGCTACCGAATTGACTGGGAGACGGTGAAACGTCACGACTTCGATCGAGTCGTGGAAGCACTTCTTGTTGCCATGTTCTAGGTCGAGCCGAGGTACGTGGAAGTACTTCGTGGTGAGGGTGGGGACGGCGGTATTGACGTGGTAGTTCGTGATGAAGCGGACGATCCAGACATAATTTTTCAGTTGAAGTTTTTCCCGGGCGGTTTCACCGGGGGTCATCGTGATACTAGACAACGCCAGATCAAGAAGTCGTTCAACATGGCGTGGGACAAACACAAGCCACGAACTTGGATTCTCATCATGCCCTCCAATCCCCATAAGAACGAGTTGGCATGGGTTCGAAAGCTCGGAGACGGCAAGCAAGTCAAGATTCATATGTGGGGACAGGCGCATCTGGATAGGGGTCTCGCGGCACACCCTGAAATTGAGAAGGCCGCCCTCCATGACGGCGTAGTTGCCGTACTCAGCCAGTTTGGCCAACAAAGAGCTGCACTGGCCAGCTCGGGTGATGCTCAGACCCTGTTCAAGGGAATGGTTGAAGAGCTCCAAACCCGTAGCCAGTACTGGGCTACAGAAGTCAGCGTTCAAGACGGAGAGTTAACAGAGTCATACCGTCCCAAGCGACATGACGCGATAGAAAGGGAGCCCATCCGCGAAACTATTACTATAAGTCTTGGGCCGGAAGATCAGCATATTCATGAGCAAATAGCTCACTCAATAAACTACGGGGCTTTCGCGCCGATCAGGCTTCCGGGATCCGCTGCAGCATTCAAACGAACGGGACCGGCTTGGATCCAGCCATTCCCCAAACTCGAGCACCTTTTTTTGGAGATTCAGCCGGTAAATACAATCTTAGAAAAAGAGGAACCCATAACAATTAACGTTCTCGATGAGCATGGTTGCGCAGTTGGCAGGTTTCCCGGAAAAATTCTGGAAAGAGCTCAGGGAAGGATGGGGCACTCCGCAAAAGCTCGCTTCGCCAACATTGCTACGGCTATCATCTCCACGCCTACAACCTCAGACCTAAGCGACCCCGGCTCCATAGTCCTAAATTTTACCCTTGATGAACCGAACGTCACAGATGCAGAACAAGCGATCAAGCTGTTGGATTCTATGCAGCCTGGGGCCACACTCGAGTTCTACTGGAACGGAAAGAAGAAGGGAAGAGTAAAGCTGGGGAGCGAATTGAAAGCTTCTTCAGAGGTAGACATTTACACCAGAGAACTTTTATCGGATCTACTCTTTCTACAAGGAAAGCTAACCGATACTTCCTTTAGCTTGCCAACAGAGGTAACTGCAAAAAATCGAGCCTATATTCGAATCGCGCGGTTACTGTTACAGGGAAAGAGAACGGTCATGCCACCAGGAACGAGCCTTACAGCAGTACTCTCAGGGCTAAAGGGTGGTGGCTTAGAGCGGCTCTTGCACCAGGGAGGACCGTACACAAGCAATTTCATACGACTGAAGGTCAATATACTCGGCAGTTCATACAATCTTGGGGCTGCAACCATGTTTCACCCAAATGTAGTAATAGCAAACGCCGATAAAGTTGATCAGAAGTTTAATGAAGATAACGCCCAAGGCTATGAGATTAGACTTCAACCACAGGATGATCAGCTCATTCAAGTTTGGTTAGGAGATTGGAATAGCGGAGCAGGAGAGATTCCAGTTTCCGAACCGTGGGGATTGAGCAATTTTTATTCACCAGAAACGAAGGCACCGCAAGAATAACTATGATTATTGCTTTCCCCAGTGTGCTGCGATGGCCTGTTCAATAGCTTGCCGTTGAGTAATCCCGTACTCGGAAACTGACGATCGAGGATTTCCATAGTTGTGACAGATATTCGGGGTCCAATAGCAACAGTAGGTTCTCTACGTTTTACTTGGGCTACAGATTTAGCCGGCTCCGGCTGGGCCACGCCGGCAGGACGGCAGAAGGGACCGCATTGAACTTCAAGCTATGTTTGAGCCAAAGTCCCGGGGTGGCGGGACATGAGAAGGAGTTGCGGTGGATTGGTTTTCATCTGATGGCCGTGTGATTATTAGCGTCATCTTTGGCCTCTTCGGCGGGGCCCTCGGAGGCATGGCCACCGCCGGGCGCATCGCAGTTCTCGGTATCAGAGCCAAAGAACGTTATGAAGCCGGCGCTGTTATTCGCGGGGTACTCAACTCATACCGTGCCCAGCTGCTTTATGACCACGACGAAGTCTTTCGAACAGACGCATTTCCACGACGCTATGCTGGCCCAGAGGGACAGGATGAGCTTGCAGAATCCATTCTTCGTGAGCTGCCCAAGCTCTCCTCCCGAAAAAGGGCACGCCTTCGCGCCGGTCTAATCGACCTCGTGGGCAAGATTCCGATGGAACTGTCTGAGGCACGACTTCATCTTCCCGCCGGTACCGCGGACCAGGACGAGGTTCGTCAACGGCGCTTGACCTACTCAATCAAGGCCATCCATGAAGCCGGGTCGGCAGAGACAAAGGGACTGCTGTCAGAGCTATTTAGGACGCAAAATGAGCAATCGGCCCATAATATGGCCCTTACCAAAATCTTGAAAACGCTCGAAGAAATGTTGAAGGTCCTTTAGGACATGACGGTTCTCTGCTCAACGGTCATGAAACGGTTTCCCGGCGAGCCGTAGTCTGTAGGGCATGGAAAAGAGCGCCGTTCAACGGCTTGTTGAACAAACAGGACTCACGAAACAGGACTTAGCCGCGGCCCTCGGTGCCAGTGTTGCTTGCCTTCGGCGCTGGGAGCGAGGAGATACCATCCCAGACGATAAGCGGATGGAGCTAAACAGACTGGCCCAGGGCGGAAAGCCAGCAGGAGTTCCGGGAAAAGAAGTCCCGGCGGTCCGACTGGCTCAATTCCCCAGCGACATTCTCATTGAAGAATTAGCCAGACGTTCCCGCGGAGGTTTGCTCCGTGACTCATACGACGGCCATAGCTCCCCCTAACCCCCGGTGTGGCGCTGCTGATGTTCTTTCCCTTGTGAACGTTCGCGGTTGTACCGGGTGTACTTGGCGCAACAGTCGCATGCTTCGAATTTCCGCCCATAGACTGCTGGGGTGGCGAATACAGGCGAACGGTTGCAGCTGGCGGCAGCTGGCAGTGTCACGATTCTGTCGACTCTCATTGCCCTCCACTTTTCCCAGCCGGCCTTCGCTCCGGTTCCTCCGCTCGATATGCCTGGTGCAATCTTTGTGGGCGTTAAAAAAGGGTCGGCCTCGGCACCGGTTCGAGTGAATGTTGCGTTGGGCTTCCAGCCATCTCCGAGCCTGACCTCATTCGACATGTTCCTGAGGGGAGATATCGACGCCGCTGTCCCGCCGGAACAGGCAGGTGACTTGATGATCGGGTTCTGTGGAGCAATGAAGGACGTTCAATTACGTAGGACGAGCAACGGCGAAGAACTCAGATTCAATCCTCCAATAGCCCCGTCGAATACGGATATTTCTGCAGGATCGGTCGGACTCGAATTTTCCCTGAGCGATGACTGCGTTATGACCGTCATCAGCAAACAAACCTTCTCGGATCAAACCGTCGGAGAAGCCGGCATAGGCTGGGGCGTTTCCCTCGAAGGAGAAACGACAGCTCCGACTGAAGCCGTTGCAGGCGCCCAGCACCGGTATGCCTTCCCTCGTATCGCAACCCTGACGCTGCCTATCGAGGTCTTGGACATTGAGTCGGTAACTGCTCAATCCGTTGTCAGCATCAGACCTAAGGGTCTTCCCGCCGATTACGTGCCGACAGTTTCAAGCCCAGAAGTGGAAGATCCGACGGCCCCCACGTGGAGTCTTCCCCTTCAAAGTGCTGGCAGAGCCGCAGGATTTGAGCTGAATGGCGTCGATCAGCGACGCGAGGCGGCCGTCCAGCGCGACCTGTTCCTTGCCTCTGCGTCGGCAGGTACCGCGGGTGGTAGCTTGATCTGGTTTTTTGGAGCCTCTGGCCCTTTCGTCGATGCACTTCTCCGCAAATTTCGGAAAGGCAAAGCGCCTGTCATTGAAGAGGCAAGTGAGCTAACTTCATCTCCCGCCAATGGGAACGAGTTCCCAGATTCTCCGACTTACCGTCATTTGGTCGCAGCGTCTCTACTTTCAGGCATTGCTGGATCTACGCTCGCTTGGCTGGTCCGCAGACGCAAGCCTTAATTTCAGGGCTGATGATCTTACGGAATGTCCTGAACGGGTGCCTCAGGCTCCGCCGCCGGCTTGCCTACGCACGGCCCGAAAGCCCTGGTCACGGTGGACATGCTTACGCGCAGGGTCTCGGCGATCTCCTGCAGTTCTTGCCGTGGCGCCGGAGGTCTCTGACTGTCTCACGTCTGTCTCTTATAC
>NZ_LFQH01000064.1:0-27334 GCF_001238605.1 Arthrobacter sp. ZBG10
CTCCTCGGTGCCGCAGTGGTCATTGTCGGCGACATGAACGAGAAACGCCTGGCCCAGGCCCGGTCCTTCGGCTGCGAAACCGTCAACGTCACCAAAGGGGACCCGAAGGACCAGGTCGAGCAGCTCCTTGGCATCCCGGAGGTGGACTGCGGCGTGGATGCCGTTGGCTTCGAGGCCCGCGGCCACGGCCGGGATGCATCCCACGAAGCCCCAGCCACCGTGCTGAATTCCCTGATGGACCTCACCGCAGCCGGCGGCTCCCTGGGCATCCCCGGCCTCTACGTCACCGGCGATCCGGGCGGCATCGACGAGTCCGCCCAGCGCGGTTCCCTCTCGCTGTCCCTGGGCACCGGGTGGGCCAAGTCGCTGTCCTTCACCACCGGCCAGTGTCCCGTGATGAAGTACAACCGCCAGCTGATGACGGCCATCCTGCACAACAGGGTCCAGATCGCCAAGGCCGTCAACGCCAAGGCCATTCCGCTCGAAGAGGCGGCCCGCGGGTACGCGGAATTCGACGCCGGTGCAGCAACCAAGTTCGTCCTGAACCCCAACGGCTACGTCAAGGCCTGACACGCGGTGCGGATCGTCCGCAGCAGCAGTGCCACGCACCACCACATCCCCAGCGCATCACAATATCCAGGAAGGCGGCATGGATGCTCACCCATGACCTCCCCGTCGACATCGGCGCTTTCCAGCAGCCGGCAGCCCCGGCCGCGTCCCCAGGGTGGACCGAGGCACGCCGGTTGGCCTTCGAGTGCGCAATCCCGTTGGCGCCGGTGGACGTACCCCTCGTGGCGGCAACCGGGCGCACCCTGACCCGCGCCGTCACCGCCCTGCAAAGCCTCCCCCACTACGCTTCGTCCGCCATGGACGGCTGGGCCGTGAACGGCACCGGCCCGTGGATCCTTACCGGACCAGGGCAGCACCTGTCAGTGGGCCAGGCTTCTGTTATCGCCACCGGCGGGCTGGTACCCGGCGGCGCCGAGGCCATCCTCCGCAAGGAGAGCGGCCAGGTGTTCCTGGCTGCTGCCGGCAAGCCGGTCCTCTCGCTCAATGCCGACGCGAAGCCCGGCGAACCACGGCGCGCCCAGCACATCCGTCCCGCAGGGGAGGAGGCCACTGCGGGTGAAGTGCTCATCCCGCGCGGCACCGTGCTCAACCCCGCGCACGTGGCCTTGGCCGCGGTAGCAGGCCACGACACAGTCCAGGTCCAGGCCAAACCGTCGGTCGCCGTCGTGCTGACCGGATCCGAGGTGATCACCTCCGGCGTGCCCGCGCCGGGCCAGGTCAGGGACACCTTCGGTCCGCAGCTGGGAACGATCGTTTCCATGCTGGGCGGCACTCCCGGAGATCCGCTCAGGATCGGGGACTCCTGCAACGAGTGGCTCGCAGCCCTTGGCGCTCCTGCGTCCGCCGGAAAACCAGCGGACGTCACCATCACCACCGGCGGAACCGGCCGGTCGGCCACTGACCACTTCCGGGCCGCTGTGGCCGCGCTCGGCGGCCGGCTGCTGCTGGACGGCGTGGCCATGCGACCGGGCCACCCGGCAGTTCTCGCGGAGCTCCCGGACGGACGATTCATCGTTGGGCTGCCCGGAAACCCGTTGGCCGCCCTGATGGCCCTCCTCAGCATCGGCGCCCCGCTCCTGGCTGCCTTGGGAAACATGCCCCTGCCGGCACTTGACCAGGTGGTCTCCGGCAACGACATCGAACCCGCGCCGGGCCGGACCCGGCTCCTGCCCTGCAAAATGATCCAGGGGCTGGCCTTCCCCACGGAGCACACAGGCTCGGGCATGATGCGGGGCCTGGCCAGGGCCGACGGTGTGCTGGTGGTCCCACCTGCCGGGGTCGATTCGGGCGGCCCGGTTCCTTACCTCCCGCTCCCCTGGAGCCCGGACCAGCGACGACAGGATACGCCTTGGCACGCATGACCCAGCGCCGGAGGATCCACCGCTTCCGGGTGGACAGCAGCGGCACCGAATACCCCGTCCGGTTCACGGAGGACGTGCTGGCGGCCGAGGAACCCCTGGAAATACGGGTGGGCGGCCGTTCCTTCTCCGTCACCATGCGGACCCCAGGGGATGATTTTGACCTGGTGGCCGGATTCCTGGTCTCCGAAGGCATCATCCGCCGGCAGGACGAGCTGATCTCCCTCCGCTTCTGCGCAGGCGAAACCGAAGGCAGGCAGACGTTCAACGTGGTCGAAGCCCAGTTGCGGCCTGACGTGCCGATGCCGGACACCATGCGCCACGTGTATACCTCGAGCTCCTGCGGCATCTGCGGCACCGATTCCATTGAGGCCGTCCGTAAGACCATCCACTTCGACGCCGCGCAGGACCCGTTCCGGATTCCCGTGGACGTCCTCGCGGAACTTCCCGACCGGCTGCGCGAGGCGCAGGCGCTGTTCGAGAAGACCGGCGGCGTCCATGCCGCGGGGTTGTTCCGGGTGGATGAGGCAGGACAGCCCGAACTGCTGTGCCTTCGGGAAGACGTGGGCCGGCACAACGCCGTGGACAAGGTGGTGGGCTGGGCCCTGCGGCAGGACATGCTGCCCCTGCGCGGGACCGTGCTGCAGGTTTCCGGACGGGCCTCCTTCGAACTGGTCCAGAAAGCCGCCCTGGCCGGCATTCCCGTGCTGGCCGCCGTGAGCGCCCCCTCGAGCCTGGCCGTGGACCTGGCCGCTGAGACCGGCCTGACCCTGGTCGGCTTCAGCAGGGGAACCAGCCTGAACGTCTACGCCGGCCGGGACCGGCTGGCACGTCCGCGCCAACCGGCAGGCGTGGTAACCCACGCCGGACTTTGACGTGGTGCCGGCCCACCCCGGTGGGGCGTTGCGTCCGGAAGGGCATCCCCGCCCGGGGGTGCCCTTCCGCTTTTAATCCCAGGAACCCGTGGGGGAAGGCCGCCGCTCCGCCAAAAGAAGCCGCAAAAGTCCGGCACCTGAGTCGGACTAGGATGAGGAAGAAGAGGCAGCATCAGGCTTCCGGCCCGGCGCCTGACATGGCAAAACGACACGAGGCATCATGGCCGCACGCAATGACCCCGATACCGAAAAGGACGCCGACTCACAAGGCGGGGGCGTCCAGTCCGTCGACCGCGCCCTGCAGATCCTGGAAATCCTTGCCAGGCAAGGTGACGCCGGCGTCACCGAGATCGCCGAGCAAATGGGCATCCACAAGTCAACGGTCTCAAGGCTGGTTGGGTCACTGGTGGGCCGGGAAATGGTCCGCCAGAACAGCGAGCGCGGGAAGTACCAGCTGGGCTTTGGCATCCTGCGGCTGGCAGCCTCCATTCCCGGGCGGCTCAGCCTGGTGCACGAGGCCGGGTCCATCCTGGAAAAACTCGCCGCGGACCACAAGGAAACGGTGAATCTGGCCGTGCTGCGCTCCAACTATGCCGTCAACGTGGACCAGGCCATGGGGCCGTCAACCCTCGCCACCTACGACTGGGTGGGCAGCCTGACACCCCTGCATGCCACCTCAAGCGGCAAGGTCCTGCTCGCCGGCCTCTCCGCGGATGAGCGGGAGCAAATATTAAGGACGGTGGGCCTGTCAGCCCGTACGCCGCTCACCATCACCAACCGCGCGGAACTGGAAAAGCAACTGCTGGGGGTCTCCCGCAACGGCTACGCGGTGGTTCATGAAGAGTTCGAACTTGGCCTGACCGCCATGGCCGTGCCCGTCTACAACCACGTAGGCAAGGTCATCGCAGCCCTGAGCATCTCCGGCCCGGCGTTCCGGTTTATGCCGGAGGGCGACCCCGCGCTCATTGCGGACCTGCGGGAAGCCGGCCTGGCCATCAGCGCGAAGATGGGCTTCAGCCCCCGCTGAAGTGCCGGGCAGGGAAGACTACCCTGCGCGGCTGACGCCCGGCCCGCACACCACAACGCCCTCCTCCTTCCTGGAATTTTCCAGAAAGGAGGAGGGCGTTTTCGGTGTGCCGAAGCCTACGGCGTGTGGCCGGAGTCCCGTTCCGCCGCCTGATGGCCGGCGGCCGCCGAGTGGGCGTCGCCTTCCCCGTGCGCGTCCTCGTTTTTGCCTTTGCCGAAGGGCAGTGCCTTCAGGAGCGGCTGCACCACAACCATCACCAGCAGGCCCCACGCCAGCCCCACGACGGCGGAGCACAGCGTGTTCACCAACCAGCCCAGGAAGCCGCCCACCACCGCGATCCCCGCGAAAGGGGCCTCCAGGGTGTGGATCAGGTCGTAGGGCTGGTGCCAGCCGAGATCGTGCGCGCCCTGCACCATGATGTGGCCACCGACCCACAGCATGGCCACTGTCCCCACCAGGGTGATAGTAGCCAGGACCGCAGGCATCCCCTTGACCAGCAGTCCGCCGAAACGCTTGGAACCGGCCGAGTCCTTGGCGCTCAGGTGCAGCCCGATGTCGTCCATTTTGACGATCAGCGCCACGGCGCCGTAAACGAGGACCGTGATCGCAAACGCAACAACCACCAGGATGAGGGCCCGGACCCACAGTGACTCATCGGCCACTTCGGTCATGGAGATGACCATAATCTCGCAGGACAGGATGAAGTCGGTGGTGATGGCGCCCTTGACCACCTTTGCTTCGGCCCCGGCTCCCCGGTCAACCGCAGGTTGGTCTTCGGCAGCCGCGTGGTGGCCGAAGAACTTGTGCCAGACCTTCTCGGCACCCTCGTAGCAGAGGTACGTTCCGCCCAGCATCAGGATGAACGGGATCACCGCGGGGATAAAGGCGCTGATAAGCAGCAGCGCCGGCAGGATGATGAGCAGCTTGTTCCGGAGCGAACCCCAGAAAATCCGCTTGATCATGGGCAATTCGCGGGACGGGTCGGCCCCGGAGACGTACTGCGGGGTCACTGCGGCGTCGTCGATGACCACACCGGCGGCTTTGGCCCCGGCCTTGGCGGCGCCCGCGGCTATGTCGTCCACGGACGCGGCGGCGATGCGGGCCAGCGCGGCCACGTCATCAAGGAGCGCAACCAGGCCCCCGCTCACAGCTGGTCCCCAAGGTGGCTGGGGGCTGGCTTTTGGGCGTGGGCGCCTTGGACTGGGAGCACAATTAGCATGTTCGGAGTATATGGTGACTGGCAGCCCTTCGCAGGAAGCCCCGTCACGCTGCACCCTGCCGGGTTTTGCCTACCGCCGGAATGGGGCGGGCACAGGAGGGGCGCAGCACACCCGGGACAGTTGAAAACCATCCCCGACCCGCCGAGAAGGATCCAGGCGCAGATCACCCGTTGCCGTTCCCTCCGCGCATACTCCCGGCTGTTGCCCGGCCGCAGGCCCGGTGGCAGGATGGCCGGATGGCGATCGAGGTCCGTCCGGCGACCGTTTTCGACGATGTCCGGACCATGGTGGGGCCCAAGCGGCCCGATGCCAACGTGTGCTGGTGCCTGAGCTACCGCATCCCGTCGAAGGAGAACCAGCAGCTGCACGGGACTGAACGCGGCGACCTGGTCCGGACGCTGGTGCGCCAGGACCCGCCGCCGGGTGTCCTGGCGTACGACGGCGGCGAGGCAGTGGGGTGGGCAGCGGTGCACCCCCGCGCGGACACCAGCTTTGCCGGGAACCGGCGGATCCCGCACGTGGACGAACTGCCGGTATGGTCCGTCTGGTGCATCCGGGTGCGGCCCGGGCACCGGAAGAAGGGCATTTCCCACGCGCTGCTGGCAGGGGCAGTGGACCTGGCCCGGAGCTACGGGGCGCCAGCCATCGAGGGCTACCCGGTGGACAACGCCGGCGCCAAGGTGGACCTCACCATGGCGTACGTGGGGACGCGGAAGCTGTTCGCCGACGCGGGGTTCCGAAAGGCCGCGGACACCACGTCCGTGCTCAACGGATTTCCACGGGTCCTGATGCGGTTGGACCTTGACTGACAGGACCGCCGGTCACGGCTTCTTCCACCATTTGCCCGGCCAGTCCTCGTCGATGGCCCACAAGGCCAGCAGGAGGGCATCAGCCGTGATCAGCCCGGCGATGAAGTAAGCCCACCCCGTAAAGTCCACGGCAATCTCCTGACCCGGTATGCCCCAGCCACTCGATTGCCTCCAAGTGTGCCACCTAGAGCGCCGGGATGGAACGGCTCCCGCCCGGAGACCTGAAGAGTTCCGCGAACCGGTGGTGCGCCTCTGTCTCAAGCTTCAGCCGGCGCGTCAGCAGTTCCACCCGGTCCGAGATCTCCGCGCCCACCATCAGCCGGTCACCCGGCCAGCTGGAAACCTCACGGGACTCGGCCAGCGCCCGCGACAGGGCCTTCGCCGCTGCCCGCACCCTGCGGGAGTGGGAGAAGAGCCGCCGGAGCGCCTGCAACTTCCCACCGGCCCTGGGCGGCCCACCCGGCCCCGGGGCATCTGCGGCGGGGCCGTTCCCGCCGGCCATCGCCGGCGCGGGCCCAGGACCTGCCTGCGCACCCGTCCCTTCGGAGGCGCCAGCGTGCCTGGGGTTCCGCCCCGGCAAGGCAGTGCCTTCCGCTGCGGTTTCGTCGTGGATTCCGGGCGCCGCATGGCGGCCACCGGCCTTCTGCGGTTGTTGCCCGGCCTCAACCGGCAGCCGGGCAGCGGCCGACGCCGGGCTGCCGCCTGGCGCTCCGGCCGCACCCGCGGCGCCGGGCCCGCCGGCCGCCGTCGGCTGCGTGTCCGCCAGTTTTGCCCGGCTACCCACCGTGGTCCGCTGGTTCCTGTTCTTTCCCATGGCTGTCCCGCCCCTTCCCCAAGCGGCCCAGCTTCAGGTGGGGCCGCCGTCGGCCCGGTCTGCAGGAAAGCTGCGCCAGGATCCGAGTGTCTCCGCCCAGGCTCAACGTCAGGCCAAGCGGACGCAAAGATTGCCACAAGACTCCCTGCCGCCTCCGCGCCGGACCCCGCACAGTTACTACGATTTCGGTGCGGTAGGGGCACTTTGCATGCCGCGCGGGCCTTAATGCGGTAGAAGTAGACCTATGGTCTCTCCCACCGAACTCCGCCGTGCCGTCGTCATCGAGGATGACCCCGACATCCGCGGCCTGCTGGTCCGGGTCCTGGCCAAGCAGGGGTTCGAGGTCACCCATGCCGGCACCGGGATGGCCGGCGTGGCCGAAGTCCGCCTGCAACAGCCTGACCTGGTCACCCTCGACCTGAACCTGCCGGACATCGACGGGCTGGAAGTCTGCAAGCTGCTGCGCGAGTTTTCGGATGCCTTCATCGTGATGCTCACCGCACGCGCCGATGAACTGGACAAACTGACCGGCCTGGACAACGGCGCCGACGAATACATCAGCAAACCCTTCAGCCCCCGCGAACTGCAGTCCCGGATCAACGCCCTGTTCCGGCGCAGGCCCTCCGCCGAGGCCGATTCGGCGTCCCGGAGCGAACTGCAAAGGGCCACCGAAGTGCAGCAAAGCCTGCTGCCCAAGGAAGACATCCGGGTGGCGGGCTATGACGTCGCCGGCCTGTTCAGGCCCTCCCGCAGCGTGGGCGGGGACTTCTACGACTGGTACCAGACCCCTGACGGCCTGCACCTGACCTTCGCGGACGCCATGGGCAAGGGCATGGGCGCCGCCCTGATCGCCGCCACCGTCCGGGCCGTGATGCGCTCCACCGGCCGCCGGCAGGACCTGGACGGCGCGTTCGCCGCCGCCAGCAAGGCGATCGCCACGGACCTGGACTCCTCCAATTCCTTTGTCACCCTGTTCCACGCCCGGCTGGCCGCTGCTACCGGGGCCGTCAGCTACGTGGATGCCGGGCACGGACTCGCGCTGCACATCCAGGCCGGCGGCACGGCCCGCCGGCTTCCCTCCGGAGGACCGCCCGTGGGTGCCTGGGCGGGAACCCAATGGCCGCAGTCGGACCTGCTCCTGGCGCCCGGTGACTCCCTGGTGGTGGTGAGCGACGGCGTCCTGGATGTCTTCGAGTCCGTGGAAGCGTTCACCGCCGCCGTGCTCGAAGCGGCGCAGAACCAGGAATCGGCCCAGTCCGCCAGCGGCGCCATCATGGCCCTGGCCCCCGCCGATACCGCCGAGGACGACGTCACCGTGGTGGTGGTCCGGCGGCTGCCCGAAGGTGCGGCGGCATGACCCGGTTCTGGACCCGGCTGGTGGTGGTGCTGACCGTCATCACGGGGCTGAACTACATCGGCTGGCGCTGGATGGCGTCCTTGAACTGGGAAGCCTGGTGGATTGCGCTGCCCCTGGTGATCGCGGAAACCTACAGCCTGATCGACGTGATGCTGTTCGGCATGACCGTCTGGCGGCTGAAGCTCCGCAAGGCCGCCCCGGTGGCGCCCGCGGACGCCACCGTTGATGTTTTTATCACCACGTACAACGAAGACCTGGACATGGTGATGACCACGGCCCTTGCTGCGCAGCGGATCAGGCACCCGCACAGCACCTGGATCCTGGACGACGGCGCCCGCCCGGAACTCAAGGCCCTGGCCGAGGAGCACGGGCTGGGCTACGTGACCCGCAGCGGGGACTGGACCGCCAACGTTCCCCGCCACGCCAAGGCCGGCAACCTGAACAACGCGCTGATGGTTACCCATGGCGAGTTCCTGCTCATCCTGGACGCGGACCAGATCCCGGAACCGGACATCCTGGAAAAGACGCTGGGTTACTTCACCAACGACAAAGTCGCCCTGGTCCAGACCCCGCAGTACTTCAGCAACGTCCCCGCCAGCGACCCCCTGGGCAGCCAGGCGCCCCTCTTTTACGGGCCCATCCAGCAGGGCAAGGACGGCTGGAACGCTGCCTTCTTCTGCGGCTCCAACGCCATCCTGCGCCGCGAGGCCCTGATGCAGCTGGGCCTGGTGGGGTACGTCAAGGAAACCGAGAAGAGCATCCGCCGGGCCCTGGCAGCATCCCGCTCCGCCATCCGGCAGGCCCGGAAATCCGCTGACGTGCAAGCGCCCCTGGTGGCCCAGGTCCTGGACGAAGTTGAAGCGGCCACCGTCGAGGCCCAACGGCAGCTCGACGACGGCCAGTCCTTCAGCGAGCTCACCTACCGGGTCCGGCGCCGGGTGGACAGCGCCGTGCAGACCCTGGTGCTGGCGGACGTCGAAGCGCTGCAGTCCGACCTTGAGGAGATCGCCGCCATGGAACTCGCCCACGTGGGCGACTCCGGGGTCCCGGTCGTTGCGGACGATGCCGTGCAGCGGATGTCCGCCCGCGACTGGTCCCCGCTGGGCGCCCTGGAATCAGTCCAGGCAGTCCTCGACGCGCTGTCCGTGGAACGCAACGACGAGGCCCAGCCCGTGATGCCGCTGGCCACCATCTCCGTCACCGAGGACATGGCCACGGCGATGCGGATGCACGGCATGGGCTGGGAGAGCGTCTACCACCACGAGGTGCTGGCCTACGGCCTCGCGCCGGAGGACCTGCAGACCATGCTGACGCAGCGGCTCCGCTGGGCCCAGGGCACCATCCAGGTGCTGCTCCGGGAAAACCCGCTGGTGCAGAAGGGCCTGAAGCTTGGCCAGCGGCTGATGTACTTCGCCACCATGTGGACGTACCTGAGCGGCTACGCGGCAGTCATCTACTTCGCGGCCCCCATCATCTACCTCCTGCTGGGCATCCTGCCGGTCACCAGCCTCAGCTGGGACTTCTTCATCCGCTTTATCCCCTTTATGGTGGTCAACCAGATCCTGTTCGCCGTGGCCGGCCGCGGCATCCCCACCTGGCGGGGCCAGCAGTACAGCCTGGCGCTGTTCCCAACGTGGATCAAGGCCTGCTCGACGGCGGCCCGGAACGTCTGGTTCGGCCGTCCCCTCGGGTTCGCCGTCACCCCCAAGAACCGCCAAAGCGGTGGTCCCAGCTGGAGCCTGATCCAGCCCCAGATTGTGGTGGCGATCCTGCTGGCGGTGGCCGCCGTCGTCGGAATCATCCGCCTTGCCACCGGCCTGGCGGAACCGCTGGGCACACTGGTCAACGTCGCCTGGGTCATTTTCGACCTGGTGGTGATGAGTATCCTGGTCCGCGCCGTGCTCTACAAGGGTTACGAACCGGCCGCAGAACCTGCAGCAACAGAGAGGGAATCCTGATGGAATTTAGCTATGAGGTCAAGGACTCGTATGCGGAAGTGAAGGCGGACGGGCGGCTGAACATGGTTTCTGCCCCCAAGCTGCGCGAGTTCGTCACCGACGTGATCGCCGGCGGGTCCAACCGGATTGTGGTCAACCTCGAAAACACTGCCTTTATGGACTCCTCAGGCCTTGGCGCGCTCATCGGCTGCCTCAAGGCCGCACGGCAGGCCGGCGGCGACCTCCGCATCGCCGCGGTCCAGCCGCAGGTGCGGATGGTCCTGGAGCTCACCAGCATGGACAAGGTCCTCACGGCCTACCCTTCCGCCGAGCAGGCGTTCGGCAATGACTGAGGTCCTCGCCTCCCGCAGCTTCCGCGGGCCCGCCGCCGACGACGCCATCGAGTCCGTCCACAACGACCTGGACAGCCTCTGGCTGGACGTCCCCTTTGTGCACGACGTGGACCAGATGACCTTTACGACGGCGGTCATCGAGTCCGCGTCCAACATCGTCCAGCATGCCGAGCCGGCCGGCCGGGACGCCGTGGAGCTGGGCGTGGACATCACCGTCCAGCCCACCTTCCTGCAGGCCCGTGTGAGCGCCTTCAACGCCAAGCCGCCGTTCGGCCCGATGGAACCGGCCACCCCCGGCGAGGAAGCCGAGTCCGGCCGCGGGCTCGCGCTGATCCAGGCCCTCGTGACCACCGTGACCTTTGAGCGGCAGGACGGCACCAACACCTGGGTACTGTCCAGGACATCGGCACAGACTTAGTCCGCGCCCGGTCCCGGGCTCGCCGGGACCGGGCGCCTGCTGGGCGCCGGGAGCCGGCCGGCCCTAGTTACCCGTTGGGAACAGCACCGATACCGTGGCGCCGCCGCCCGGTGTCCCGCTGATCACCAGGTCCCCGCCGTGGGCCTGGGCGATGCGCTCGCAGGTGGCCAGACCCAGCCCGGTTCCCGCGCCGTCGCCCGGCCGCCGGAGGCGGACCAGCGGCTCCACTGCCCGTTCCCGGTCTTCGGGGCTGATGCCCTTGCCGTTGTCCGCGACGTGCAGGATGACGCCCCGGGCCTTCCTGGTGGCGCTGATGAGCACCTGGAGCTCCCGGCTGCTGCTGCTGTAGTTCAGGGAGTTGGCCAGGAGGTTCTGGACCAGGGTCCGCAGCTGCGCCCTGTCGGCGAACATTTCCGCGTCCTCGCAGGTGATGCCGCTGGCCCCGCCAAGATCCAGGCCCAGGTCCTGGGCGGCTTCGGCGGCCACGGCCAGCAATGACACCCGCTCGCGGTTCAAGGCGCCGTTGGCCCGGGAGTAGTTCAGCACGTCCTCCAGGGTGCCCAGCATCCTGCGGCCGCCGCTGCCGATGTAGTCCAGGTACTCGGCCGCCGGGTGGCCCGCCGGGATATCGGGGTCGTCCTCCGCCAGCTCCACGTAGCCCAGGATGGTGGTGAGCGGGGTCCGCAGGTCGTGGCTGACGCGGCCGGCAAATTCCGCCAGCATGGTGTTGCTGCGCTGCAGCTCCTCGAGGGCATTGTTAAGCTGCAGCGTGCGGTGCTGCAGTTCCAGGAGTTCAACCACCTGCCGGGCCAGCACCTCCAAGAGGTCGATCTGTTCCACGGACGGCGCGTGCATCTGGTCGGAAAAGACGCACAGCGAGCCCAGCACCAGCCCTTCCGACGTCTCCAGCGGGACCGATGCGTAGAAACGCACTTCGGCAATTTCACCTGTCACAAAGGGGTTGCCCGCGAACCTCGGATCCGTGGACGCGTCCTGAACCACCGTGGTTGATCCACTGAGGAAAACGGCCGCGCACATCGAGTCCTCGCGGGAGCAGATCCCGGCGTTAACGCCTGAAGCGGCGATCTGCAGTTGCTGATCGGCGGTGATGATGTTGACGACGCTGTACGGCACCCCGCAAAGCGACGCCGCCAGCCGGACAAGATTGTCCAGCGAAGTCTGCGCCCGGCCGTCCAGGAGGGCCGGAACTTTGGTGCCGCTTTTCGGCAGCAGTCCGTATTCCTGCAGGTCAGAGTCACGCACCGCGTCGTCACCGGTCAGCATCTGCACAGCTGTCCCGTTCATGTTTCAGTTGCTCCCCAAAGTTGTTGCCAACGGGGCAAGGCCCCTTCCGGTGATGATACCCAATGCCCGGACGCCTTGCTGTAGCCTCTTGACACGGCACCGCACCCTGTCCTTCAATATTACGTATGCTGAAATAACAGTTCCATGATGCGGAAGCCTGGCGTGCGCAAGCCGATGGGTGCCGGGAACTCCGGCCTCCGCATAGCCGTCACCATGGATGCCAGCATTCCAAGGAAGCAGCCAGCATGAAGCTTGCCGAATTTAACGCCGCGGATCCCTCCGCCGCCGCCACCACCCTCCGGCCCTGCGTCGACGTCACACGCTGGGTGGACGCCGTGGCCGCGGCCCGCCCCTTCGCGTCCAAGGCCGCCCTCCTCGAGTTCGCCTCCTCGGCGGCCGATCCATTCAGCGCCGCCGAGGTCGAAGCTGCCCTCGCCCACCACCCGCGGATCGGGGAACGCCCGACTGCGGCCGGAACCGAAGCGGCCATGTCCCGGTCCGAACAGGCCGGGGTGGACCCTGCCGACGCCGACGCCGCGACAGCCCTCGCCCACGGCAACAGGGAGTACGAGGAGAAGTTCGGCCGGGTCTTCCTGATCCGCGCGGCCGGACGCACCGCCCCGGAGATCCTTGATTCCCTGAACCGCCGGCTTAGCAACTCCCCCACCGAGGAAGACACCATTGTGGCGCAGCAGCTGCGCGAGATTGCCGTACTTCGGCTCGAAGGACTGATCAGCGAATGAGCGTCTCCCACGTCACCACCCACATCCTGGACACCGGCGCCGGCCGCCCCGCGGCGGGAGTCGCCGTCGTGCTCTATGCAAAGGACGCCGGAAGCTGGCAGGAGCTGGCCCGCTCCACCACCGACGCCGACGGCAGGGCCAAGGACCTGGGACCCGGGCAGCTCGAACCCGGGCACTACCGGCTCAACTTTGCCACCGGCTCCTATTACGCCGGGCTGGCGACGGCAACGTTCTTCCCCGAGGTGGACCTGGTTTTTGAAGTCTCCGGGCCCGAGCACTACCACGTGCCGCTCCTCCTGAGCCCCTTCGCGTACTCCACGTACCGCGGCAGCTGATACCCGCCCGTTGCGCTATCACTTATGGTCGCCATCCGTCGGTTTTAGGAGCCATAAGTGATAGGGCAACGGGGGAGCGAATGTAGGCTTGATGGCATGTCTTTGAACCAACCCCCGGCCGAGCGGCGGGAAGTAACCGTCCGCCGTGCACCCAAGTATGTGCCGTTCCTGATCCTGGGGGCACTGGTGGGCGCCGGCGCCGCCGCGGTGGTGGCGTACGGCCTGCCCGGTGACCAGAGCTTCGATCCGGGCGCCGTGTTTGGCTTCTTTATGGTGATGTTCGGCGCCGGCGGCGCAATCCTGGGCGCCGTGCTGGCCCTGGTCCTGGACCGCCGCAGCGTGAAGCGGCAGCAGCGCGCAACGGTGGAGGCCGTGCCGGATTCCGAGCCGGACACCGATCCGCAGTCATAAACGGGCCACCGGAAATCTCCTACCCCATCTCATGAGATAATCGACCAGTGGCACGCGGCGATGGAAAACTTTCCCATGATCTTCTCCCTGGCGAAAAAGGCCCGCAGGACGCTTGTGGCGTCTTCGGAGTCTGGGCACCAGGTGAAGAAGTAGCAAAACTCACCTACTACGGGCTGTATGCGTTGCAGCACCGCGGACAGGAGTCCGCCGGCATCGCTACCAGCGACGGCAAACGCATCAACGTCTACAAGGACATGGGCCTGGTATCCCAGGTCTTCGACGAGACGACGTTGAATACCCTGACAGGGCACCTGGCCGTCGGCCACTGCCGTTATTCCACTACGGGCGCCAGCCACTGGGCCAACGCCCAGCCCACCCTTGGCGCCACCGCCACGGGCACCGTGGCACTGGCCCACAACGGCAACCTGACCAACACGGCCGAGCTCAACGCCATGATCAGTGAGCGCAATGGCGGCCAGCTCAGCGGCGAGATGAAGCAGGGCAACACCTCGGACACCGCCCTGGTCACCGCGCTGCTTGAAGGCGAAGCCGGAAAGACCCTTGAGCAGACGGCAATCGAGCTGCTGCCCAAGATCAAGGGCGGCTTCTGCTTTGTGTTTATGGACGAAGGCACCCTCTACGCAGCCCGCGACACCTACGGCATCCGCCCGCTGGTCCTGGGCCGGCTGGAGCGCGGCTGGGTGGTGGCCTCCGAACAGTCGGCCCTGGCCACCGTGGGCGCCAGCTTCATCCGCGAGATCGAGCCGGGCGAATTCATCGCCATCGACGAGGAAGGCGTGCGGTCCCAGCGCTTTGCGGAGCCGACGCCGGCCGGTTGCGTTTTCGAATACGTCTACCTTGCCCGTCCGGACGCCGCCATCGCGGGCCGTTCCGTCTATGAGTCCCGGGTGGAGATGGGCCGCCAGCTGGCCCGCGAAAACACCCAGGAGGCCGACATTGTGATCCCGGTCCCCGAATCCGGGACCCCCGCCGCGGTGGGCTACGCCGAGGAATCCGGCATCCCCTTCGCGCACGGTTTCGTCAAGAACTCCTATGTGGGGCGGACCTTCATCCAGCCGTCGCAGACGCTGCGGCAGCTGGGCATCCGGCTCAAGCTCAATGCCCTGGAATCCGTGATCCGCGGCAAGCGTGTGGTGGTGGTGGACGACTCGATCGTCCGCGGCAACACCCAGCGGGCCATCGTCAGGATGCTCCGCGAAGCCGGCGCCGCCTCCGTGCACGTAAAGATCTCCTCCCCGCCCGTCCAGTGGCCCTGCTTCTACGGCATCGACTTCGCCTCCCGCGCGGAGCTGATCGCCAACGGCGCCACCATCGACGAGATTTCCCAGGCCATTGGCGCCGATTCGCTGGCCTACATCTCCGAGGACGGCATGATCGGAGCCACCCGCCAGCCGCGGGAACGCCTCTGCACCGCCTGCTTCACCGGCAAGTACCCCATCGAGCTGCCTGGTTCGGACAAACTGGGCAAGAACCTGCTGGAACGGACGGACCTGGGTGGCCTCGCGCCGTCGTCGTCCGCCCTTCCCGGCGAGACTGCAGCCCTGGCCGTCGATTCCCACAACGACCCCGCCGAAAAGGCAGGCGCCACCGGCTGCGATCCCGGCCCGGACGCCGAATTTGAGAACCTGCTGACCGAAGCCGACATGGTGCCTGACGTACACGCCAGCGCCGCCGGCGCCGACAAGAAAGAGTCCGTATGACTTCCGCCAACACCGCCGCCGGGCCCGCTTCCGAGAAGCAGGGACAGATCACCTACGCCTCCGCAGGTGTGGACGTTGAAGCCGGCGACCGCGCCGTCGAGCTTATGAAGGGTGCCATCAAGGCCACCCACAACTCCTCGGTGATCGGCGGGGTGGGCGGCTTCGCCGGCCTCTACGACGTCTCGAAGCTGCTGACTTACAAAAAACCGCTGCTGGCCACGTCCACGGACGGTGTCGGCACCAAGGTGGCCATCGCCCAGGCCATGGACATCCACGACACCATCGGGTTCGACCTGGTGGGCATGGTGGTGGACGACATCGTGGTGGTGGGCGCCGAACCGCTGTTTATGACCGATTACATCGCCTGCGGCAAGGTGGTGCCGGAACGCATCGCCGACATCGTCCGGGGCATCGCTGCTGCCTGCTCCGTGGCGGGCACCGCACTGGTGGGCGGCGAGACCGCCGAGCACCCGGGCCTGCTGGGTGAGCACGAATACGACGTCGCAGGTGCTGCCACCGGCGTGATCGAGGCCGACCAGCTGCTGGGCCCGGACCGGGTCCGCGCCGGCGACGTGGTGATCGGCATGGCGTCCTCCGGCCTGCACTCCAACGGCTACTCCCTGGTCCGCCGTGTCATCAACCACGCCGGCTGGGCCCTGGACCGCCAGGTTTCCGAGCTGGGCCGCACGCTGGGCGAGGAACTACTGGAGCCCACCCGCGTCTACGCAGCGGACTGCCTTGACCTGGCCCGCACCTTCCCGGTCAGCGCCTCCGCCGGCGGCGGCGCAGCTGTCCACGGCTTCAGCCACGTAACCGGCGGTGGCCTCGCCGCAAACCTGGCACGGGTCCTGCCGCAGGGCCTGGTGGCCACGGTGGACCGCGCCACGTGGGAACTTCCCGCCATCTTCAAGCTGGTCTCCGAGCTGGGCAACGTCCCGCTGGCGGACCTCGAGCGTACCCTGAACCTCGGTGTGGGCATGGTGGCCATCGTCTCACCGCAGGCCGCTGACGCCGCTGTTGCCCGCCTCAACGACCGTGGCCTGCCGGCCTGGGTCATGGGCACCGTTGCGGCCGACTCCGACTCTGTCGACAAAGCCGGCCCGGATTACGTCCAGGGCGCCAAGGGCGTGGACGGCGGCGCCGTCCGCCTGGTCAACGCCTACGCCTGACCCCGCCTGGCCGGTACCTTCCGGTTGCGCTGCGGCAGCCCTGCGAAGCTTTAGCAGGGCTGCTGCGGCGCAACTGCGGCCGGGCGCCTTGTCCGGATTCCGGAGCCGCCCGGGCAGGCACAAAAAACCCGCCACCCGAGCCGGCTCTCTTACTGCGCAACTGCGGCCTGGAGCCTTGTCCGGATTCCGGAGCCGCCCGGGCAGGCACAAAAAACCCGCCACCCGAGCCGGCTCTGTTACTGCGCAACTGCGGCCTGGAGCCTTGTCCGGATTCCGGAGCCGCCCGGGCAGGCACAAAAAACCCGCCACCCGCACCGTTGATACGGTGCCGGCGGCGGGCAGCTGACTGCATCCGGAACGGGGAATCCTTCTGGATCCGGGTGCCGGAAAAGAAGCGCCGCACCCGCTGTGGTCACACGCGGGGCGTGCGGGAACAGCTGTGCGGCGGCGTCACAGCGCTGCGGCCCGAAGGCCGGAGCGGCAAGCGACAACTAGCCGATGCGGCGGGTGTGTACCCCGTCGTCGTCTTCTTCCAAATCATCCGCGTACTTGTCCACGTAGGCCGAATAGTCCGGTTCAACCGGTTCGTTGGCGAAACGGCTCGGCGCACGGACTTCAGAGCTCTTAAGCTCACGCTGGAGAGCTGTGTAGTCAGTGTTCGGGGAATAGTACTTAATGTCCCGAGCCTGTTTGGTAGCTTTTGCCTTTTGACGGCCGCGCCCCATGGCGTGACCCCCTTTTGTACTCGGACCGGAGGTGGTCACCATTGGCGTTAGTGAGGCCCCGGAATGTTTGGTCAATTTGTCGTACCCCTAGATTACATGCTTTAAGCTGCCACTGCTTGCCAGCCGCGGCCTCCGCAGCCGGATCGCAGCAGCCCCTCCTTGCCGATCCCCCGGGTTTCCCGCTTTTTTCTTCGGTAGAGTCTTAAGAACAGCTGCCGGGACGGCCCGCACCGGATCCCGCAGTGCGGAAAACGCAGGAAGGTGCACCCCGTGAACCACCAGGATGTCCCACCCAGGCCTTCCACCCCGCCCGCCTCCGGCACGCCCTCGGCAGGCGGCGGCAGCAGCCCCGTCGGGGGCCCCAACCTGGCGCCCGCGGCTGACGCACCACGGCTGCCGAACCGGGCACTCAACCGGACAACCCTGTGGAAGGTGTTCTTCGCCGTCGTCCTCCTGCTTGTGGTGGGCGGGCTGGTATGGCTGGCGCTGTGGCTGAACTCCGGCCGGGATTCGAACGGGTCAACCAAGGACGGCGCCCTGGAAACGGCGGTTACGCCGGCCCCCACCGCATTGGAGTCCCCGAAAGAAGGCGTGGAGCCTGCCGGGTACGCGCTGGGCGACTGTTTCCGCGACTTCGATCCCGAGGCCCTGACGGCCACTGTTGTGCCGTGCACCACCGGCCACTCGGCGCAGCTGGTGTCGCTGTACCGCTACCCCGGCGACGGCACCTACCCCGGCTCGGACGCGCTCAAAGCCCAGGCGCAGGAGGCGTGCCAGGCCGCCAGGTTGTCCCCGGCGGCCGACGGCTACACGCTGGAGTTCCAGCGCAGCTACCCCAGCAGCACCAGCTGGGCATCCGGTGACCGCCGGGTGGACTGCTACGTCACGGCGGCCACCGGCAATGTCATCAATGCCAGCGTGCTGCCGTAGCCCTCAGTCCTTCCGCCGCACGGAAAGCCCGGCCCCTTCGAAGCGGCCGGCGCGGACCTGCTCCACAATTCCTTCACCCTGGTCACTGAGCGCAGCCAGGGTCCCGTCAGTGAGCTCGTCGACGTCGGCGGCGGTATCCACCAGCACCGTGTCACCATCGCTGATGTCGCCGGAGAGGATGGCCTTGGCCAGCCGGTCGCCGATCTCGCGCTGCACCAGCCGGCGGAGCGGGCGGGCGCCGTAGGCCGGGTCGAAGCCGGAGAGCGCCAGCCAGGACCTGGCGGCCTCGGTGACCTCCAGGGTGAGGCGGCGGTCCTGCAGCCGCCGGCCCATTTCCGCCACCTGCAGCTCCACAATCCGGGCCAGCTCCTCGACGTTCAGTGGGTCAAACAGCACCACTTCATCCAGCCGGTTCAGGAATTCGGGTTTGAAGGCGGCGTTTACGGTGGCCATCACGGCCTTCCGCTTGGCGTCCTGGTCCAGGGCCTGGTCCACCAGGAACTGGCTGCCGAGGTTCGAGGTCAGCACCAGGATGACGTTGCGGAAGTCCACGGTGCGGCCCTGCCCGTCGGTGAGGCGGCCGTCGTCCAGCACCTGCAGGAGGATATCGAAGACCTCGGGGTGGGCTTTTTCCACCTCATCAAGCAGCACCACTGAATACGGCCGGCGCCGGACGGCCTCGGTCAGCTGGCCGCCCTCCTCGTATCCCACGTATCCCGGCGGGGCGCCAACCAGCCTCGACACGGAGTGCTTCTCGCTGTACTCGGACATATCGATGCGCACCATGGCGCGTTCGTCGTCGAACAGGAAGTCCGCCAGGGCTTTGGCCAGCTCCGTTTTCCCCACGCCGGTTGGCCCCAGGAACAGGAACGATCCCGTGGGGCGGTTGGGGTCGCTGACGCCCGCCCGGGCCCGCCGGACAGCGTCCGAAACCGCAGTGACGGCCTGCTGCTGCCCGATCAGGCGGTGCCCCAGCTCGTCCTCCATGTGGAGCAGCTTCTGGCTTTCGCCCTGCAGCATCCGGCCTGCCGGGATGCCGGTCCAGGCCGAGATGACTTCGGCGATGTCGTCCGCGGTAACCTGCTCCGCCACCATCTGGGCTGACTTGTCCGTCACTGCGGCCTCGGCTTCGGCGGCTGCCTTCAGTTCGTGCTCCAGGGCGGGGATTTCGCCGTATTCGATCCGGGATGCGGTCTCCCAGTCGCTTTCGCGTTTGGCCTTCTCGCCGGCTATCCGCAGCCCATCGAGTTTGGCTTTGAGGTCTCCCACCCGGTTCAGGCCCGCCTTCTCGGCATCCCAGCGGGCGTTCAAGCCGTCCAGTTCCTCGGTTTTGTCGGCTTTGTCAGCCCGCAACGCGGCCAGGCGTTCCACCGAGGCCTGGTCGGTCTCCTTGGCAAGGGCCAGTTCCTCCATGGTCAGCCGGTCCACGGCGCGGCGCAGCTGGTCGATTTCCACCGGTGCTGAGTCAATTTCCATGCGCAGCCGGGACGCGGCCTCGTCCACAAGGTCAATGGCCTTGTCCGGCAGCTGGCGGCCGGAAATGTAGCGGTTGGACAGGCCGGCGGCGGCCACCAGCGCGGAGTCGGCGATGGTCACCTTGTGGTGGGCCTCATAGCGGGCCTTCAGGCCACGAAGGATGCCAATGGTGTCCTCCACACTGGGCTCGCCCACGTACACCTGCTGGAAGCGGCGTTCCAAGGCCGGGTCCTTTTCGATGTTCTCGCGGTACTCATCCAGGGTGGTCGCACCGATCAGCCGCAGTTCGCCCCGGGCCAGCATCGGCTTGAGCATGTTGCCGGCATCCATTGACGACTCACCGGTGGCACCCGCCCCCACCACCGTATGGATTTCATCGATGAACGTGACAATCTGGCCGTCAGAGTTCCGGATCTCCTCCAGGACGGCTTTCAGCCGCTCCTCGAACTCGCCGCGGTACTTGGCGCCGGCCACCATGGATGCAAGGTCCAGGGAGATCAGGGTCTTGCCGCGCAGGCTTTCCGGCACGTCGTTGGCCACCATACGCTGCGCCAGGCCCTCCACCACGGCGGTCTTGCCCACGCCCGGCTCGCCAATAATGACCGGGTTGTTTTTGGTCCGGCGGCTCAGGACCTGGACGATCCGGCGGATTTCGGTGTCCCGCCCGATCACCGGGTCCAGTTTGCCTGCCCGTGCCATTGCGGTGAGGTCGGTGCCGAATTTTTCGAGCGACTGGAACGTGTTCTCCGGATCCGGGCTGGTGACCTTCCGGTCGCCGCGGACTCCCGGCACTGCGGCGCGCAGCGCTTCATGGGAGGCGCCGGCGTCGCGCAGGATCCGTCCGACGGAGTCGCTGCCGGCCGCAAGTCCCAACAGCAGCACCTCGGTGGAGACGTAGGTATCGCCCAGGCTTTCGGCCTCGGTGTTGGCGTTCTGGATTGCCTGCAGCGCCGGCCGGGAGAGCTGCGCCTGCTGGGTGGAGCCGCCGGATGCTGCGGGCAGGGCCTTGATGGCGCTGCTGGCCTGCACACTGACGGCATCAGGATCGGCGCCGGCTGCCTTCAGCAGCGCCACAGCCACGCTGTCGCGCTGGTCCATCAGCGCCTTGAGCAGGTGGGCGGGCTCCACCTGGGGGTTTCCGGCGGTGGAGGCGTTCATGGCGGCGGCCGAGAGGGCCTCCTGGCTCTTGGTGGTGAATTTGACGTCCAACGAGGGCTCCTTTCAGGGGCGGAAATTCTAAGTTGAGTCTACAACGCTCAACTTTGTGAAAGGAACCTTTTGGGCCGATCCGGACGGCAGCAACGTCTGCCCTCAGCGAACATGCGCCGCCAGCGTGGCTGGCGGCGACAAAATGGCGGCCGGCTCCTTGGGGGGGCCGGCCGCCGATGGTTCTGTTCCGGAGCCTTACGAGCCAGCCACCCCGGAGACGCTGGTGATCCAGCTGAGGTTGCGGGCCACCGAGGCGTGGTCGTTGTAGTAGCGGGTAAACGTTGACGGGTTGGGTGTGGGCAGAATGCTCGATGTCGACAACACACCCACCAGCTTGCCGTTCACCACCAGGGGCCCGCCGGAGTCGCCGCCCAGCGTGTGGCCGGATTGCGACTGGGTGCGCACCGAGACGCCCCCATACGTGTCGCTGCCCTGGCCCGCCACGGTGACGTTCGCGGTTTTGAAGGTGTAGGACATGGTTCCGGCGCCTTCGGTCTGGTCGCCCCAGCCATAGACCTTGGCGGCAGCACCGGTGGCGGGGACGCTGCCGGACAGGCCCACATAGGAGCCGTAATGCGGGGTGGAGAGCTTAAGGAGCAGGACATCCCCCGTGCTGGAGGCATAACGGCCGGCAACCGTCTTCACCGTGCCGCCGGTCTCCAGATACGTGGTGCCCAGCCGCACCGACTGCAGCGACGGGGAATCGCAGTGCTTGGCGGTGATGACCCAGTTCGCCGAGATCTGGCTGCCTGTGCAACCCACATTGGTCCCCGTGGCGTCGAAGGAAATCTGCGCCGCGTAGGGTGCCGCCGAAATCGTCGTGGTGGCACCGCCCGCGATGTCCGGGCTGGCACTGTCTCCGCCGGCGGCCGGAGCAGCATGGGCCGGCAGCGGCCCCATCAGTGCGGCGGCAGCGGCGGCGGTGGCAAGAATCCTGGCGAGTTTCAAAGCGGTGGCTCCTTCGCGGATGCCTGGCGCAGCCGTCGTCGGGACGCCAGGTCGGTTCGGTGTAGGCGGGCGGGAAGAGGTAGTGACTGTCCGCCCCTCCGGAGACTACCGGTCTTTATCATTCTTGTCACGGGCTATGACAAACTTGTAATACGCAGCCGGGAGCGCGCTGGCAGGCTGGGCGCCGGAGCCGGCCTACTAGACTTCCGTCATGGCCATCTACATCGACCCGCCGCTTTGGCCTGCGCACGGGACGCACTTCTCCCATCTGGTTTCGGATGGGTCGCTGGCGGAACTGCACGCCTTTGCCGCCGCGGCCGGTATTCCCGAAAGGGCATTCGACGGCGACCACTACGACGTGGCGGAGCGCCGCTTCGATGACCTGGTGGCGGCGGGCGCCTTGCCCGTCGAAGCCAGGGTCCTGGTCCGCAAACTCATTGCCAGCGGCCTGCGCATTCCCGCCCGGCAGCGGAACAAGTCCCTGAAGGTCCCGCTTCAGGACCGCTGGGAGGCCGTTATGCCCGGCCACGACGCCCTCTTCCTGGACCTGCTGGACCGGTGGAGTGAACCGCACCGGCACTATCACGGCCGCACCCATCTGCTGTCCATCCTCGAAGCCCTGGACCTCCTTAACGAACCGGCTGCTGTTCCCAGGACAGTCCTTTTGGCCGCATGGTTCCACGACGCCGTCTACCAGGGAATCCCCGGGCAGGACGAAGAGGAGTCGGCGCGGCTGGCCCTGGACCGGCTCCGCGGCACCGGGCTGCCGGCGGCCGAGGTCGAGGAGGTGGCCCGGTTGGTCCTGCTGACCAGCCACCACCGCCCCGAAGCCGGAGACACCGACGGGGCGCTGCTCTGTGATGCCGATCTTTCCGTCCTTGGCGGCGACCCGGCGGAATACGCCCGGTACCTTGCCGCCGTCCGGCTCGATTACGCGCACGTGCCTGACGCTGATTTCGCCGCCGGCCGGGCCGCCGTCGTCCGCCGGCTCCTGGACCTTGAGCCCTTGTTCCACGGACACCGCGCAAGGGACCTTTGGTTGGGCGCCGCGCACCGGAACCTGCACGGAGAACTGGCATGAACGCACCGGGAACGAACCCCCGCCACGTGCATACCGCAAGTGCGGCGCACCGCCAACTGCCTTTCACGGTCAGGCTGGAGTGGGGTCACGACGGCGCCGCGACGGTTGCGCCCGGCACCGACCTCGCCGTGGTGGTGGATGTCCTCTCCTTCACCACGTGCGTCAGTGTGGCCCTGGACCGCGGCGCGGAGGTTGTTCCGTACCGCTGGCGGGATACGGGCGCCGAGGATTTCGCTGCCCACCATAATGCGCTGCTGGCCGGACCGCGTGACGGCGGCGGGCTGAGCCTGTCCCCCGCCAGCCTGCGGACCGCGCAGTCCCTGGGCCGGGTGGTACTGCCATCCCCCAACGGCTCCGAACTGTGCCACCAGCTGGCAGGCGAAGTGCCCCTGGTTGCCGCTGTTTGCTTGCGGAACGCCGCCGCCACTGCGGACTGGGTGGCAGCCAACCTGCCGGCAGACGCTGTGATCGCCGTGATTGCGGCCGGTGAACGCTGGCCCGATGGCAGCCTGCGCCCTGCCGTGGAGGATGCGATCGGCGCCGGCGCGTTCCTCACCGCCCTGGCTGCGCAGTGGCCCGCCAGGATTGCTGCGGACAATTCCCGGGGCGGACCCGAGGACGGCGACTTTGACTGGCACGGGTATTCGCCGGAAGCGGTTGCTGCGGCGGCGGTCTTCGGAGCGGCCGAACCAAGCCTCCGGGAGATGCTGCACGGCTGTTCCAGCGGCCGTGAACTGGTGGGGGCGGGCTTTGCGGAGGATGTGGATATCGCCGCCGAACTGGACGGCAGCGACTCGGTGGCCATCCTGTCGGACGGGATTTTCCGGCGGCCCTGACCGGTTCCCTCGGGTTGCCTCGGCGTCGTGGTCCTTTACGGCCGGCGCCGGCAGTGCAACACTGCTCGGATGAGCCTGCGCATCCAAGCCGTCTGCATTGATTCCACCGATCCCCGGGTCCCGGCAGCCTTCTGGGAAGCCGCCCTGGGTTGGCGGCGGACCTACGAGGAGGCGGACGAGATTGTGCTGGAGCCGCCCGCGGGCAGTCCCGAAGACGGGGTCAGTCCGGACCTGCTGTTCCTGAAGGTACCCGAAGCCAAAGGACCCAAAAACAGGCTGCACTTTGACCTCCGGCCGGAGAACCGGGACGCCGAAGTGGCCCGGCTGGAAGGCCTGGGCGCCAAGCAGGTCTCCGTGGGCCAGGGGCCGGACGTCACCTGGGTGGTGATGGCCGATCCTGACGGCAACGAATTTTGTGTGCTGCGGGCCCTGCGGCCGGACGAAATGCCGGGCTAGCTGCACTGCCCAGCCAGCTTCGGCCTACCGGTACGCCTGGACGAACGGGGTGTTGCTGGGCACGATCTGCTTGCCCAGCGGCATCAGGGACACCGGGATGAGCTTGAGGTTGGCGATGGCCAGCGGGATGCCGATGATGGTGACGGCCATCGCGATCGCGGTGGCCACATGGCCGATGGCGATCCAGATCCCGGCCACCAGCAGCCAGATCACGTTGCCCAGCAGGGCGAACGGCCCGTTTCCGCCCGGTTTGTCCACCACCATCTGCCCGAAAGGCCACAGTGCGTAGGCCGCGATGCGGAACGACGCGATCCCCCACGGGATGGTGACGATCAGCAGGCAGCAGATGATCCCGGCTGCGAAGTAGCCCAGGGCAAGCCAGAACCCGCCGAATACCAGCCAGATGATGTTGAGCAGAGTCTTCATCTGTCCATTGTCCCCCGACGGGTTGGCTTCCGCGGTGGGTGACCACCCTGAACGATCCCTGAAAAACCTAGGTGCGGACGCCGGGCTTGGCCGCGTGGACAAAGGCCCGGATCCTGGCCAGGTCCTTGACCCCGCGGGACGCCTCCACGCCGGAGGAAACATCCACACCCCAGGCCTGCGCCGCCCCGGCGGCGGCAGCCACGTTGCCGGCGTCCAGTCCGCCGGCCAGCAGCCAGGACCGGCCGGCAAGCACCGGCAAGGCAGCCACCGAAGCATAGTCCCACGACTCACCCGAGCCCGGGACCGCGGCGTCGATCAGGAGCAGGTCCTCACCCCAGTCCTCGAACTCTTCCGCAGTGGCACCCAGGGTGATGGCCCGGACCACCTTCATGCCGGCGTCGTGCACTTTGGCAACGTCTTCCCGGGTCCTGGTGCCGTGCAGCTGGATCCAGTCGAGGCCGGCCGCGCGGGCGATTGGGGCGGCATCCGCCAGCGGCTCGTCACGGAACACGCCGATGGGCGTCACACCCGCCGGGACCTCCGCGAGCAGCGCCGCCGCCTGGGACGGCGAAACGACTCTTGGGCTGGCGGTCAGGACAAATCCCACGGCATCCGCCCCGGCCGCCACTGCTTCGCGGACCGATTCGGGCGTGCTGAGACCACACACTTTGACGAACATTCCCGGCTCCTTCAGGTACGTTTACGTGTTGTCCCCCGGGTGGAGAGTAGCAGGGACAGCCCCTTCCCGCGATGCGCGATGGCACCTCCGCCGGCTGCCGGGAACTAGGCTGGGCTGATGCAGATCATCCGCTTCGCAGACCTTAAGGCCACCCCCTGGCGCAACGGCGGCGGGGTGACCCGGGACCTGGCCAGCCACCCGCAGGGCGCGGCGGCCCAGGACTGGGACTGGCGGGTGAGCATTGCCGAGGTCACCAAAGCAGGTGATTTCTCCCCGTTCCCGGGCATGGAGCGGGTCCTCACTGTGGTGGAAGGTGAGCTGCTGCTGCTCACGGTGGACGGAGCGGACCATCCCCTGGAAAAGTATCGCCCGTTCCGGTTCGACGGCGGCGCACCGGCCGCCGGTTCGCTGCCCACCGGCGACATCCGCAACCTCGACGTCATCACCCGCAGCGGAAAGTTCAAGGGGTACACCTCCATCATTGAGCTGTCCAAAAAGCGTGCGCATCCCGTTTTTGCGGGGCAGCTTGCCGTGCTGCTGCAGGGGCAGGCAGCGGCCAGCGTGGCGGGCGGCGGCCCTGTGGACCTGGGCCGGTACGACGCCGTGGTGGGCGCCGACGAAAGCTCCCCCGAAATCCTGGGGCGGGGTTTCCTGGCTGTGGTCTCGGTCGACGCCGTCTGAGCGTTACCGCAGGTAGGCCAGCCTTTCCTTCCGCAAGCCGAGCCTTCCCACACTGGCTGGCCCGCGCGGCCGAACCCTAGACTCAAGCCATGACTTCCTCCACGTTCAACGCGCTCCTGTCCACCCAGATCGGCAACGAGTTCACGGCCTCGCAGCAGTACATTGCCGTGGCCACCTGGTTTGCCAACGAAGACCTCCCGCAGCTTGCCCGCTACTTCTACCGGCAGTCCGTGGAAGAGCGCAACCACGCCATGATGATGGTGCAGTACATGCTGGACCGGGACATCCCGTTCACCATCCCCGGCGTTCCCGCGGTCCGCAACGACTTCTCTTCGGTGACCGAGCCCCTGGCCCTGGCGCTGGAGCAGGAAAAGGAAGTCACCCGCAACATCGAGGCCCTGTTCCGGGCCGCCCGCGGCGAGAACGACGCCCTCGGTGAGCAGTTTATGCTGTGGTTCCTGAAGGAGCAGGTGGAGGAAGTGGCGTCCATGACCACGTTGCTGAACATTGCAGAGCGCGCGGACAACCTGTTCGACATCGAGAACTTCATCGCCCGCGAAACCGTGGGCGACAGCGGCCAGGACGCCTCGGCCCCGGAAACCGCGGGCGGCTCGCTCTAAGCCCACCCCCTCGGCCCAGCCCTGTGCCAGCCCCGCGCCGCCCCTCCCAACTGACTCGCAGTTGTTGTCGTTTTGAGCCTCGAAAACGACAACAACTGCCAGTCAGTTGGGCTGGGGCCTAGGCTTTTGCTATGGACTCACCCGAAGCGCGGCTGGCAGTGGCCTCCCTGCGGGAGCGGTTGTCAGGCCGCCGCCGCACAATGCTGGGCATCACGGGGTCTCCCGGTTCCGGCAAATCCACGTTCGCAGCCTGGCTGCAGCACCAGTTCGGTCCCGACGCCGCCGCAGTGGTCCCCATGGACGGATTCCACCTCGCGAACAGCATCATCGACGGCACACCGCTGCGGCACCGCAAAGGTTCCATGGACACGTTCGACGCCGGCGGGTACCTCTCGCTGCTGCGGCGGCTTGTGCTGCGGGATGAAGACGTTGTGTATGCGCCCGAATTCCAGCGGACCCTGGATGAGCCTGTGGCGGCTTCCATCGGCGTTCCCGCGTCCGTTTCCCTGGTGATCACCGAGGGGAACTACCTGCTCGCCTCGCAGGCGCCCTGGCCGGAGGTCCGCGCGCAGCTGGACGAGGTGTGGTTCATTGACACGCCGCCCGCCGTGCGGCTGGGCAGGCTGGTGGACCGGCATGTGGAGTTCGGGATGGACAGGACGGCGGCGGAAGCCTGGGCACTGGGCCCGGATGAGGCCAACGCCCGGATCATCGAGGCCACGCGGGACGGAGCGGACAGGATCATCCCCTGGGGCTGCGGACCCGTGGCTGGAACGCTCCCCAACTGACTAGCAGTTGTTGTCGTTTTGAGCCCTCAAAACGACAACAACTGCGAGTCAGTTGGG
>NZ_LFQH01000065.1:0-43855 GCF_001238605.1 Arthrobacter sp. ZBG10
CCAGGAACGACCGATCCGGGAACTGTAATCCCCGTTCCGGAGGTGCCCGTTCCTGTTGAGCCGGCACCGGCACCCGTTCCGGTCCCGATCGAACCCGTGGTGCCGGCCCCGGCCCCGGAAGTGGTTTTCGAACCCGAGGTTCCCATTGAGGAGCCCGCCCCCGCCGTGGTGGTCCCGGTTGTTGAGGAACCCGCGCCGGAACCCACCCCGCCTGCGGTGCCCGAGCCGGCCGTGCCCGTGAAAGCGGCGGCCGTGGCCAGCGCTGAGCAGCCCACCGCCGTCATCGAAGCCAAAGTCCAGGCCGTTGTTGCAGCAGCCACGGGCAGCCCGGTCGGCGTCCAGGCTGCGGTGGTTGTCTTCCTGCTGGGGCTTGGCTATGCCTACTTCCGGTTCCTGGGTTCAAAACGGGTGATGGGAACACCAAAGCCGGGCAAGTCCTAAGGGATGCGAGGAAAACCTTCGGCCTCCGGCAGGAGCGGCCCGCCGGAACCAGGCAAGCTGCAGGTCACCCTGATCACGCACTCCTACTGGCCTGAGCAGAGCCCGCCGCAGCGGCGGTGGACCGCCATGATCAAGGAGTTCTCGCACGCGGGCTGGGGTGTTGACGTCATTACACCCGTGGCGCATTACCCGTTCGGCCGGCGCCAACTGCCGCGGTGGATGTCAGGCCGGCCGTTCCACCTGCGCAACGGCCAGTTCACCGAAAAAATCATGCACGTGCCCTATCTCCGCCACGGGACCTCGCGCATCGCAAGGCTCCTGGACCAGTGCTACTCCGCTGCACTTTCGGTGCCCGCCGGAATGATGGTGCGCAAGCCCGACGTCGTTATTGTCACCGCACCCGGCCTGCCGTCGCTGGCAGCGGGTTACGCGCTGGCGAAACTGCGCCGCGTCCCGCTGGTGGTGGAAATGCGCGATGCCTGGCCGGACCTGGCCCGCGACGCCAGGGTGGTCCAGGGCAACGTCAAGAGCGTCATTGAGCACGTTGTGGACTTTGTCCAGCACCGCGCGGACCTGGTGGTTACCGTCACCGAGGGGTTCGGGGCGACGCTGCGCGCACGCGGTGTACGGAACGTCGCGACCGTGACCAACGGCATCCACCTTGAAGCCATTCCTGTCCTGGACCCGCCGCCCCTGGACCGCCCCGTCTTCGAGGCGCTGTATCTGGGCAACCACGGCGAAAGCCAGCGCCTGGACGTCGCCATCCGTGCTGCGGCGCTGGTGGGGGAGTCCATGCACCTGCACCTCGTGGGGCACGGCACCCAGCGGCCTGCCCTGGAAAAGCTCGCCCGGGAGCTTAGTGCCCCGGTAACCTTCCACGCCCCGCTCACCGGCGATGACATGTTTGCCCGGTATGCTTCGGCTGACACGTGCCTGGTATCGCTCCGGGACGACTGGAAGTCCTTCGAGACCACCGTCCCCTCCAAAACCTATGAAGTCCTGGCCATCGGCCGCCACGTGACGGCTGTGGTCCGCGGGGAGGCGGCCCGTATCATTTCAGACGCCGACGCAGGTGACATTGTGGCCAGCGATCCCAAGGCCCTCGCTGCCCTGTGGTCCGGCCTGGCGGCGGACCGCGGCCGGCTGATCCGCAACTCCGACAGCCGCCAATGGGTGAAGACGCACGCGGACTACGACCTTCTCTCGGTCCAATACATGGAAATCATCAGGGACCTCGTCTCGGAGAAGTCCGCCTGATCCATGATCCAGCTATTACGTAATGCCCGGCTGACTGCCGCAACCATCCAGCAGCACCTGCTCGAGGACCCGATGGTCCTCTTCCTGCAACTGTCCCGGCGCCTGCCTGCTGCCGTCCGCCCCCTGGCCGGCGCAGTGGTCCGCAAGTGGCCCGCCGGCTCCACAGCAGGCCTGGTGTCCTTCCTCGCGCTGGTCAGCGGCAACGACGCGGAGATGGACCGGCGCATCCGCTTGGCAGCCGCCGCGGCAATCCCGGGGCCGAAGGCCCGCAGATTGGCGGAAATTGCCCTCGCCGCCAACCGGCCCGACCTTGCGGACCTCTTGATGGACCGCGCGTGCGCAGCACGCAATGGCCGGGCGACGGCGGCCCGCAGGTTGTGGCACGACGGTGCTGTTTCAGACGCCCTGGCGGTATGGGATGGAGCGTCAGGACCGGAACCCCTGCAGCAGCGCCGGTTGAAGGCCGAAGCGGCAGTCCTGCGCGGCGCCGCTCCGGTCCTGGCCTCCGTGCCGTTCCAGCCGGTCGAGGGCAGGGTGCTGCATCTGCTCACAAACTCGCTGCCCCACACGGCCAGCGGGTACGCGCAGAGGTCGCATTCCACCCTGCTGGCCCAGCAGGCCGGCGGCAAGGAAGTGCTGGCCGTCACGCGGATGGGGTACCCCGTCCAGGTGGGCAAGGTCCTGGCCAAGGGCCAGGACCTTGTTGAGGGCATCACATACCGGCGGCTGCTGCCGGGCAGGATGGCCGCCACGGTGGACGCCAGGCTGCAGCAGCAGGCCGAGGAACTCCTGAAAGTGGCACTGGAGTTCCGGCCCGGCGTCCTGCACACCACGACGCACTACGTTAACGGCATGGTGGTCCGTGCGGTTGCTGATGCCCTGGGTATTCCGTGGGTCTACGAAGTGCGGGGCCAGCTGGCTGATACCTGGGCCTCTGTCCGCGGGCCGGAAGCCCGGGAGAGCGAGAAGTACCGCCTTTTCAGCCAACGCGAGCGGGAGGCCATGCTGTCCGCCAGCCTGGTGCTGACCCTCGGCGTGGCCATGAAATCGAACATCGTGGCGGCAGGCGTGCCGGCGGCGAAGGTGCTGCTGATGCCGAACGCAGTCGGCGGGGATTTCCTTGACGAACCCCGCAGCCAGGCCGATGCCCGGCGTGAGCTGGGTCTCCCCGTGGCCGGCCAATACGTGGGCACAGTCTCCAGCTTGGTACCCTATGAAGGGATCCACGAGCTGATGCAGGCCTTTGTGCTGCTGGCCGGGGACCATCCTGACCTTAATCTGCTCATCGTTGGCGACGGCGTATCCACTCCGTCCCTCCGCGCGCAGGCGGAACAAAGCGACTTCGCGGACCGCATCATCTTTACCGGCCGGGTCCCGCAGAAGCTTGCGGTCCGCTATCACCAGGCACTCGACATTTTCGCCGTGCCCAGGAAGGACCTTGAGGTTACCCGCTCCGTTACGCCCTTGAAGCCCGTCGAGGCCATGGCCTGTGCCAGGCCTGTGGTTGCCACAGACCTGCCCGCCCTGCGGGAGATCGTGGAACCCGGCGTCACAGGCCTTCTGACGGAACCCGGAAACCCCGGGGCGCTGGCCGCCGGACTGCGCACCCTCCTGAATGACCCCGGGCTGGCCGCGGAACTGGGTCGGGCCGGGCGCGAACGGGTCCTGAACGAACGAACGTGGGCAGCCAACGCTGCCGCCCTGTCAAAAGAGCTGGAAAAACTGGGAGTCACCAACGGATGAGCATTGAAGAAAAGACGGAGATGCCCGCGGTCACTGTCCCCATCAACCTCAAGCGGCTCACCAGGATCGGGCAACGCCCCGATTTCCTTGACTACCTGGTGCAGTTGTGGGACCGCCGAAGCTTCATTTTCTTCGACGCCCGGGCAAGGGTTCAGAGCGGCAACGAAAAGAACCTCCTCGGCAGCGCCTGGCTGGTCCTGACTCCTGTCCTGTCCGGCCTGACGTTCTACCTGATCTTCGGGCTGCTGCTGAACACCAGCCGCGGCATCGAAAACTTCATCGGCTACCTGATCATCGGGGTTTTCACCTTCCAGATGAGCACCAGGGCCATCGTGGCCGGGGCCAAATCCCTGACCGGCAACACGGCCATGATCCGGGCGTTCCAGTTCCCGCGGGCTTCGCTGCCCATCGCCATCAACGTCCGCGAACTGCTGTCCAACGTTCCGGTCACCATCGTGATGCTGCTCTTCGTGATCTTCACGGCACCGGCAGAAGAAATCACCTGGCGCTGGTTCCTGGTGCTGCCGGCCATCTTCCTGCAGTTCATGTTCAACCTCGGTATCGGCATGCTGCTGGCACCCCTGGTCCTCAAGATCCCCGACGTCGGCATGCTGCTGTCGTTCCTGATGCGCCTCTGGATGTACGCCTCGGCGGTCTTTTTCTCGGACCACCGGTTCGATAACTACCCGGTCATCAAAACCATCATGGATTTCAACCCGATTTACCTGGTCATCAAAAGCATCCGCAACTCCGTCCTGTACGCCACCAGCCCTTCACTGCGCGACTGGACGGTGCTGGCGCTGTTTGCCGCCGTGGCAGTAGCCGCCGGACTCCTGGTGTTCTGGCGAGGAGAGGAATCCTATGGACGCGTCTAGAAACCCCGGCATCCACCTGGCCGAGCCCACCGTCGTCGTTGATGACATTTCTGTGGTGTACCGCACCAAGCAGCAGTCGGGGAGCAGGACCACGTCCCGCACCTCCATGCTCGGCGCCCTCCGCAAAGGCAAGGCCACCAGCAGCCCGGTCCGCACCACCGCGCTCAAGAACGTGTCCTTTGTGGCCAACCAGGGTGACTCCATCGGGGTGATCGGCCGCAACGGGTCCGGCAAGAGCACCCTGATGAAGGTCCTGGCGGGCCTCATCATCCCTGATGCCGGAACGGTCTATGCAGCCAGCAATCCCATCCTCCTGGGCGTCAACGCCGCTCTCATCTCCTCCATCTCAGGGGCCCAGAACATCCGGCTGGGCTGCCTGGCCATGGGGATGAGCCACGCGCAGATTGACGCGAAGTTCAACGACATTGTTGAAATGTCCGGGTTGGAAGATGAGATCTACCACCCCATGAATTCCTACTCCTCCGGCATGGGAGCGAGGCTCCGCTTTGCCATCGCCGCGGCCGTGGATCCTGAGATCCTGCTGGTGGATGAAGCCCTCAACACCGGGGACGCCCAGTTCAAGGAGCGTTCCAAGGCCCGGATGAAGCAGGTCACCAGCCAGGCAGGAACCGTCTTCATCGTCAGCCACAGCATCGAGACCATCGTGTCCACGTGCAACCGGGCTTTCTGGATCGACAAGGGCGACTTCATCATGGATGGCACCCCCAAGGAAGTTGCCAAACAGTACAAAAGCTTCATCTGGCGCATCAACGAAGGCAACGCCGACTACGGCCGCAAGATCCGGGCCGAACTCATGGCCAGCCTGCCTGCCATGCGGACCACGCTCCTTCCCAACGGCTGGAAGCGGTCCAGGTAACCATGGGACTACGTAACCAGGCGGCTTACTGGCGCCGCGCACTGTGGCACGCCCGCCGGGGCGGCCTGCAGCAGGCCAGGAGCTACCTTCACCGGAGCTCACCGGAGCGGGATGAGGCAAGCCTTGCCGGCGTCCGGGGAGCCGAAGGGGCCTGGCGCGGTTTCGGCAGCAAACGCCGGCTCGTTTTCCGGGAGGCGCCGCCCGCCGTTAAGGCACCGCGGCGACCAGACCTGCACGTAGGCATCATAATGGATGACTTTTCGGCTGCGGCCTTCGCCTCCGAATGGTCGGTGCTGGCCATCAGCCCGCAGGACTGGGAGTCCCAGCTCCGTGATAACCGGCTTGATTTTGTTGTTGTCGAATCCGCGTGGGCCGGAAACGGCGGCTCGTGGCGGGGCAAGATCACCGGCACTGACGGCCCCTCGACTGCCCTGGTGGGATTTGTTGCGGCATGCCGGAGCGCCGGCATACCGTCCGTGTTCTGGAACAAGGAGGATCCGCCGCACTATGACGACTTCCTCCCCGCTGCCCGGCTTTTTGACCATGTCTTCACCACTGACGCCAACAAGCTGCCCGACTACCACAGGGACCTGGGGCACCAGCGCGTGTCCGTGCTGCCATTCGCTGCCCAGCCGAGGATCCACAACCCGGTTCGTCCGCACCATGGGTGGCATGCCCGGAACGTCGCCTTCGCCGGAATGTACTTCGCACACAAGTACGAGGACCGCCGTCGCCAGATGGACTACCTCCTCGGCGCCGCAGCCGACGTGGCCGCCGGGACCAAGTCCGGCTTCGAAATCTTCTCCCGCCAGCTTGGCAAGGAAACCCAGTACCAGTTTCCCGGCGACCTGAAGAAGCACGTGGTGGGATCGCTCAGCTATCCGCAGATGCTCACGGCCTACAAGGCGTACAAGGTTTTCCTGAACGTCAATTCCGTCACCGATTCGCCGTCCATGTGCGCCAGGCGGATCTTCGAGATCACGGCGGCGGGCACCTGCGTTGTGTCCAGCCCCAGCGAAGCGATCGAAGCCTTCTTCCCGGACGGGGAAATCCCCGTCGCTTCGTCCCGCGACGAGGCCGTGCAACTGTTGAAGGCCATCGACACCAACCCGGACTATTCCCAGCGGCAGGTGCATAAAGCGCAGCGCCGGATCTGGTCCGGCCATACCTTCAGCCACCGGGCCGCCACCATTGCTGCCGCCGTCAGGGCGGACCTGGCGGTCCCTGCGCCCCGCCCCCGGATTTCCGCGCTGGTATCCAGCTTCCGCCCCCACCAGCTGGAGCACGTGATCAACGGCGTGGCGGCGCAGCAGGGAGTGGACGTCCAGCTGGTGTACCTGGCCCACGGGTTCGACGTCGATGAGCGGCTTTTCCGGGAACGGTGCAATGAGGCGGGCCTGGCGGATGCCGTCCTCCTGCATCAGCCGGAAAGCACCCCGCTGGGGGCATGCCTGAATGCGCTGGTCGGGGGTGCGGACGGCGAGCTGGCCACCAAGTGGGACGACGATGACCTGTACGCGCCGCTGTACCTCGGGGACCTCGCCCACGCCATGATGTATTCCGAAGCAGCAATTGTGGGCAAGCGGGCACATTACATGCACCTGGCCGGGCCCGATGCGACCATCCTTCGCAACCCGCAGCTGGAGCACCGGTTTGTTACCGCCGTCTCCGGGCCCACGATCTTCGCGGCCCTGGACACGTTCCGCCGTTTTCCGTTCCAACCGGTGCAGACCGGCGAGGATACGCAGTTCCTCCGCGACGCGGTGGAAGCCGGCGCCGGGATCTACTCCGCGGACCGGTTCAACTATTGCCAGATGCGCGGGCGTGACGCTGCCTCGCATACCTGGTCCATCACCAACGACCAGCTGATGGCGTCATCAAAGATTCAGTTCTTCGGCCCGCCCGAAGACCACATCGTAGTTTAGGGGAACCATGCAGACGACAGTTTATGACCTGGCAGTGATCGGACTTGGCTACATCGGGCTGCCCACCGCAGCCATCTTTGCCGCCAAAGGCAAACTGGTGGCCGGGGTGGACGTTAAGCAGGCCACCGTTGACGCTGTCAACCGCGGCGAAGTCCCGTTCGTTGAGCCTGATATGGGCGTTGTTGTCTCCGGCGCTGTCAGCCTGGGCAACCTGGTGGCCATGACCGAGGTTCCGCACGCCAACGCCTACATCATTGCCGTTCCCACGCCCCTGGCCGAAGGCAAAGGGGCTGACATGTCCTACCTCACCAGCGCCGTGGAGGCACTGGCCCCGAAACTCCGCGGCGGCGAACTGGTCATCCTGGAATCGACGTCACCGCCAGGCACCACCGAACGGCTGGCCGCACACCTGGCCCGGGTCCGGCCGGACCTGTGGTCCGGCGCCGGAGAAGGCGCTGCCCAGGTCCACGTGGTGCACTCACCGGAACGCGTGCTTCCCGGCAGGATCATGATCGAGATGGCAACGAACGACCGTGTCATTGGCGGCCTCACCGATGAGGGCGCGCAACTGGCCAAGAAGCTGTACGAAGTCATCTGCCAGGGTGAAATCCTCCTCACCGATGCCACCACGGCCGAGATGACCAAACTGGTGGAAAACACCTTCCGCGACGTGAACATTGCGTTTGCCAATGAGTTGTCGGTGATCTGCGACAAACTTGGCATCGATGTATGGCGGCTCATCGAACTCGCCAACCACCACCCCCGGGTCAACGTGCTGCGCCCCGGCCCAGGCGTGGGTGGGCACTGCATTGCCGTGGATCCGTGGTTCATCGTTGACGCCGCACCACAGGAGTCCGGCCTGATCCGCACCGCGCGCGAAGTCAACGACGCCAAGCCCCACCACGTGGTGGACCGCGTGACCGAACTCCTCACCGACCGGGAAAGCGCCACGGTGGCCGTACTCGGCCTGGCCTTCAAGGCCAACATCGACGACGTCCGGGAATCCCCATCCATGACGATCGTCCAGGAACTCGCACGCAGGCTGCCGCTGGCCACCATCCTCCCGGTGGATCCCCATGTCGAAGATCTTCCTGCCGCCCTGAAAAACACCGGAATCACCGCAATGCATTCCCTCCCTGAGGCATTGGCCACGGCCGACGTTGTCCTGCTGCTGGTTGACCACGACCAGTTCCTTGCCGTCACACCGCAGGACCTCGAGGGCAAGCTGGTCATCGACACCAAGGGAATCTGGAACGACAGGCAGGCTGCAGTCCCGGTGCAGCCCGTCCTGGCGGGCGCGGACTCCGTTGGTTAGGGACAATAAGGCCGGCACGGTTACCGCCGACCTGGCGGCCATCGGCATCCAACTCAAGGCTGTCCACGGGCCCCGAACGGAGTCCGGGCTGCTCAGCGTCGTCATCCCTGCAGGCTCCGCAGCCGAACTCGACGTGGCGGCAACCGCCGCGTCCCTCCTGGCGTCTGCCTGCCAGGATTTCACGGCGGCGATCGTCGGGGTGCCCGAGACCGGTATGGCCGGTACCCGGGCGTGGCTCGGTTCTGACGCCAGGTTCAGCTGGCAGCCCGGCCCCCGCACGGGCCTGCATGACGCGAACTACACCCTGGTTCTGCCCGCGGGCACCAGGTTGGGAACCTTCTCCATCGAAGCACTCGTGGATGCAGCCCAGGCCACAGGAGCCCAACTGATCCGCGCCCTGGTGGACGGCCGGACTGATTCCGTCGAATTCTGGGACAGCGCAGTGCTCAACAAGACCAACACCGGTGGAGATCCGGAAAAGTCGGTTCGGGCCGCCGGGGGAGAACGGTGGGTTTCGGGAAGCTCCGTTGGCGTCCATGACTTCCGGCAACCGGCGCCGCGCCTGCATCTGCGAAAAGGGGCTGCTGGCCGCCATGACCTGACAGTCCTGGTCCGGGACGCCACTGACGCCGCTGTCCGGGCGGACTACGAAGAGCGCATCAGGCAGCTTGAAGCCAAAGTAGCCAGGGCGGAAGCTGACAGCCGTCGGCTGGAAGCCGGAACCTCCCGGCAGCGGGGCGCTGCGCGGCTTGCTGCGGTTGCCCGGCGGGGTCCCGGCTACATCACCTCCCGGGCCAAAGCCATGCTCGGGCGGGCGCGCAACTCATGAAGCTGGACAGCGTCGCCGTCGGCTTCGGGACTGCCCCCATCGCGCCCGTCATGACAGCACTCGGGCTGGACTACGCCGCCACGCCCTGGCAGCGGCGCGATAGTGGCGACGCCGGGAACTGGCACCATGACGTACCCCTGGACAGGCGCTGGTGGGGCACCTACCTGGTCCGGGCCCGCTCCCTGGCTGAAGCGCGCAGCCTGCTCCCTCTGCTCCGCAGCGAGGGCAAAGCCCAACGGTTTGTCCTGGTGATCGAAGGCCACGCCCCCCACCAGGACGCCGCGGCCTGGACCAGCAGGCATTTGGCAACCAAGGCGCAGGCCGCCGGCCGGATTGTGCCTGGCCTGGGCTTCGCTACGGTCATCGACGGCGGAAAATGGGTTCCCATCCACGCCGCAGCCACCGCTGCCCTGGCCGGAGCCGGCCCGGCCGGATCCGTGCCGGTGCTGGGCGGAATCCGGGCCGGTGTGCTGGAACCCGGCGACCGTAGCTGGCTCGCGGGGGACACCCTGGCAAGCCTGGTAACCCCTGACATGCTTAGTCCGGACGACGATGACATCTTCGCCGTGGACGTCATCGTGGGGCAGCTGCCCCGGCCATTGCCGAGGATTGAAGGGCGGGTAACCCCGCAGGCCTGGGTCCCGCGCCCCCACGACCTGCCTCCGGTCGACACTGCAGTCATCAGCCCCCAAGGGTTCAACCCCTACGCCGACGGCCCGGTCGTTGACCTCGCGGCAGGAGCAGCCCTGGACGCGGTGGCCTTCACCGGCCCTGAGCTGGCCTCACTCCGGAACGCTGCCTACGTCAGCATCGACGGAACACAATTCGCCGCCATGGACCGGGCCCTGGCCCGGCGGCTGGCGGAACTGAGCGTTGCCGGTGTTCCCTTGCTGGCATCGCACCTCTCCGCCGGGGTGGAAGCCATGCTCGGTGACACGCTGGTCCGCCGCATCGCCTCATTCGATCCCGCGGACCCGCCCGTGCAACGGGAATCAAAATCGATCGAGCTCCGGCGCGCCGCCATCGAGGAATTCGCCCCGCGCCAGCGCTGGAACCGCGTCCTGCAGGGGTTGGGTCTTCCGCTGGCGGCCGAGCCGACGGTCAGTGTCCTCCTTGCCACCAGAAGGCCCGACAAGGTGGGATCCGCCCTGGCGCAAATAGCCCGGCAGTCCTGGCAACAGCTCGAGGTGGTCCTGGTCCTGCATGGTTTCGACCAGTACGACCCCGCCGCCCAACAGGCAATTGCCGGCTACCAGGGCCAGCTGACTGTCCTGTCGGTGCCCTCCCAAACGATCTTCGGCGACGTCCTGAATGCAGGAACCAAAGTTGCCGCGGGTGACTACCTCACAAAGATGGACGACGACGACTGGTACGGACCGGACCATATCCGGGACCTTGTGCGCAGCGCCGAGTACAGTGGTGCCCAGCTGGTGGGGGCACAGGTTGAATTCGTCTACCTGGAGGCACTCGACATCACCACCCGCCGGCCGCCGCTGGGAGAGCAGTACTCGGACCACGTTGCCGGCGGCACCATGCTGCTGCGGCTCGACGACCTTCGCCGTCTGGGCGGCTGGCGCCCGGTCCACCGCGCTGTTGACCGTTGCCTGCTGCAGGCCGTCCTTGCAGCCGACGGGCTGATCTACCGGTCCCACGGGCAGAACTATTTGATGCACCGGCATTCCGCCGTTGACAGCCATGGCGGGCATACCTGGAACCCGGACGACAGCACCTTTTTGCAAAGTGTTGCCGAACAATGGGACGGGTTTGTTCCGCCGCCCCAGATTCAGGCCGGCCCGCTGGCCTTTGCTGGCCGCAGCACAAACTTTTCGAGCTACTTCAGTACTGATAACAGGGGATGAGCAACATCACTTCTCAAAAGACCAATCAACCGTTGGGCTCAAAGATTCCGGTCCGGCAGTTCATCCGCCGCTTCGGCAGGCTTTCCGGCCAGAAGAAGATGGCGGTTCTTGCGGGCGTCCTCCTGTTTGTGGTGAGCATTGCCGCTGCCTACTTCCGTGCTCCCGCGGTGCTCATTGCCGCGCTCATCCTCCTGTTCCTTGGCGGCGCCGCAGCGGCGCTGAAGGTGGACGCGCTGCTGAAGGGTGCGCGGACTGCTGCCCGGCGGAGCGACCTGGCCCTGCAGGCAGTCCCGGCCCAGGCTCCGGCACCGGCGAAAGCCTCTTTCGGCACCGATTCCGTCTGGGCCACTGACGCCAGACTCACGCCGGCAAAACTGGTGCAACGGCTCACCAAGCTCAGGTCACTCGACGGCCGCGACATCCTGGTCAGGATGGTGACCAACGGCCAGTGGAACTGGAAGGACCTGGAAACCGCGCTGGAAATGTACCGCCAGGGCGGCCCGGCAAAGAAAAAGGCCACCAAGGTCCTGGACTCAACCATCAAGATCCGGCTGCTCCTGATCGCCGATCTTTGCTACCGCCAGAATCTCCGGGCCGATGACATGCTCAACGCCGTCACCATTTACCGGTTTGTTTACCAAAAGCTTGGGGCAGCCCCCTTCAAGGGCAAAAAACGCGGCGAGTTCTACCTGGACGCACTGTCGCAGACCGGCAGGGGTGACCAGACCCTCAAGTTCCAGGGCCTGTACGACGCGGAGAAGCTGAACCCGACCGACCTGCACCTGTTCCGTGCCAACGCCAAGAACCCGTTCCGCCACCAAAGCCACACCGGCGAGGAATGGCTGGCTGAGATCAACGCGGTCTACGAATCCGCAGGACTCGCCACCATAGCGCTGCGCACGGGCTCCGGACCGGCTTTCGCCAGGCTCGCGGCCACTGCCGTGGACGCAGTGGAGACCGGGCCCCTCGTCACCGTGGTTATGCCTGTTTACCGCCCGGACGAGTACACCGATCTCGCGATCCAGTCGGCACTTGACCAGAGCTACCGAAACCTCGAAATCATCATCGTGGACGACGGTTCCGGCGACCCGTACACCCAGCGGCTGGACAAATGGGAAACAGCCGACAGCCGGATCCAGGTGATCCGCAATACGCCCAACTCCGGCGCCTACACCTCACGCAACATCGGCTATTCCCTCGCGACCGGCCAGTTCCTCACCATCTTCGACGGCGACGACTGGCAGCACCCGCAGAAAATCGAGATGCTGGTGGCTGCCGCCGTCGAACAAACCGACAACCGCCTTGTTTCCGCCCCCTGGGCACGCGCGGACCAGGACCTGATGTTCCACTACCGCGGCTGGCGGGGCGCCTACGTAACACCGGCGCACGTCTCCGCGATGTTCCCCGTGGACGTGATCCGGGAAAAACTGGGTTTCTGGGACACGGTCCGGAAGGCAGCCGACACCGAATTCATCCTCCGCTACAGGATGCTGGTCAGCCGTGAGGAACCGCTGGAGGTCACCAACGTTCCCCTGACCCTCTCACTGGTCGGCGCGAGCAACCTCTCCATGGACGATTTCAGGCTCGGTTACCGGTCTCCGGACCGGGTAGCCTACAGGTCCGCCTACGAGCACTGGCACGAGAAGGTGGAACAGGGCGAACACAGCGGCTTTATGACCTTCGAACCGGGCGTCAGGTGTTTCCCCGCCCCCGCGAGGTTCCTGCCCGTCCGCGGCGGAACCCTTGACCTCGGGGTCCTGGTGGTGGGCGATTTCGCCGCGCCGGAGCCCATGGCGGCCCGGCTTTGGAACGCCGTACGGGACGCCCGGGCGGAGAACCAGCGGGTGGGCGTGATGCACGTGCCAAGCATCATCAACACCCTCTCCATCGACGCTTCCTTCCCGAAAACCACCATGGAGGAGTTCGACGCGGGCACCCTGCACCGCGTCGAAATCACGGACGCCGTATCCTCCGCTGTGGTCCACATCTTTGACCCGACGGCATTCGAATACACGCGTGAGCTGCGCAGCGGGCAGTCCGCGGAGTCCGTCGTCGTCCACGCATCTGCCTCGCCCTACAACCGCGCAAAGCGGGAACAGCGGTACTCAGTCGGAGTGGTGTCCCGCAACGTGGAGAAGATCTTCGGCGCGCCCGTCCGGTGGACGGCAGCCGAGCAGGAAGTCTACGAAGCGATCGGGAAGAACCTTGCGCGGGCCTCAGACCTTGAACTCGTTCCGTACGCTGAGCCGGAGTTCGAAGACGAAGCCTTCCGCCCGGACCACCAAACGGCTGTGACAGCATGACCAACCAACCAGGGGAATCACCAATGACTGACCACGACCCCGGCGCCTGGGATGAGGCGCACAACGCTCCGATCCTTTCCTGGCATCCCGAGTCTGCCCCGGAGCAGCTCCCCGACCACCCTGTGCACCTTGTTGTTGAGCCCAGCGAACCGGGAAGACTGCACGGCCGGATGCTCTACGAACCGTTCGACAGCGGCACCCTCATCGTTTCCCTGCATGGGGCGCTGAACCGGGGACGGTTCAAAGTGCCCAGGTTTGAGTGGCGCCGGACCCTGAACCAGGTGCAGTGCGCCCGCCTGTACCTTTCCGACAGCACGCTGGAACAGAGCGGTTCGCTGGAGATCGGCTGGTACATCGGCAGCGCCCAGCAGGACCTGATCTCCGAATACGCCGAGAGTGTCCGGGCCATTGCCCGGAACGGCGGATACACCCGGGTGATGTGCGTCGGCAGCAGTGCCGGCGGGTTCGGCGCCCTGGCACTCTCCCGGCAGATTGCCGGCTCGGCCGCTGTGGTGTTTTCGCCGCAGACGTCCATCGCCGGGTATCTCCCAAGCCACAAAAGGGCCCTGACGGCTGCTGCGTTCAAGGACCGTGGCTCGCTCAACGACATCGAAGCGGAATTCGGTGAACGCGTGAACATGCGTAAGCTTTATAAGGCTTCAGCGGATACCAACTACGTCCGCTTTGTCCAGAACACCCGGGACCGGTTCCACTTCGAGGCGCACTACGCGCCCTTTGCCCTTTCCTTGGGCGTGGATCCGGACACCGGCGGATCCACGGCCGACGGCAGGATCAGTTTCCACGCTGAACGCCAGGAGGAAGGGCACGCCCCACCGTCCCGGGGCCGCTTCCTCAAGCACATCGACGACGCACACCAGCAATTCTTTGGCACGAACCTCACCATCATTCCGGCCGAAGCACTTCAAGGAAAGGACCTGGGAAATCGATGATGTCTTCAACATCTGACGAACGGGCCATTGGCAACCAGGGCGGCGTGTACTTCCGCAACGGCTTTGTGATCACAGAATCCGGCCGCCAGGTCCCGGCCCGGCCGGGCTGGCAGCATGCTGTCCTGGGCGGACTGCAACTCCTGACCCACCCTGATACTTCCGTCACGGCAGGCTCCGCCCACGGAATCCACGTCGCCATCCTTGGGTCCGCTTTCGACCCCGAGCGTGCAGTGTTCGCGGAATCAGCAGTCCTGGAACAGTTGCTCGACGATATCCAGCACGAGGACGCCTTCTACGCGACGCTGGACCGGCTTGCCGGACGTTTCGCCCTCGTCGTCCACTCGCCCGCGGGCACCGAAATCTACCAGGATGCCATGGGATCCCGGTCGGTGTTCTACTCAGCAGCCGGCCCGGCTGTGGCGGCATCGCATGCTGAACTGGTCCGCGAAGCCATCGGTGCCAATTTCGCCGACTTTTTTGTCCCGTTCATCATGTCCAAAAACTACGTCCAGCGGGACGTCAAGTACCTCCCCGGCGTTGCTTCCCCCTACGAAAACGTCCTGCAGCTCACCCCGAACACCAAACTCCACCTCACGGAACAGCGCCCCGAACGGTTCTGGCCGCGGGAAGAGGCCGGCGAACAGATCGGCAACGAGGACGCAGCCGCCGTCCTTGTAGGACACCTGGAGGGAATGGCGGCGTATCTGAAGCACCGCGCCTCCCGGCCCGTTCTCGGGCTCACAGCGGGCACCGACAGCCGTGGCGTCTTCGCCGCCGTGAAGGACCTGAACCCTTACGTTTTCACCTACGTCCGCAGTGAAAAAGGCAACGTCGTCAACTCAAAGGATGCCAGGATTGCGGGCGAGCTCGCCCAGCAGTACGGGCTGCACGCCCATGTGTGGGGCATCCCCAACCGGTTGACGCTGAACAACGCCGACGACGTGTTTTCGCACGCCTACAGGCTCGCCACCGCCTACTACCGCGGTGCGGGATCCGCATGGCTCGCCGAACTGACGAAGTCCGCGGTTGAAGTTCCCGACGGCCTGTTCGTCCGCGGGTTCGGCGGCGAGGTCATGCGCGGCTTCTACCAAGGCACCATGAACCAGGTCAGCGGCGTCAGCGTCCGCCAGCTCGCCAACGCCTACGACGTCAACTCCGGATCAAACGTCACCCGCAACCTCTTCGGTGACATGATGGACCGCACCTCGTTCACCACCGAACGGCTGGCGGGCTACGACCCGAACGATATTTTCTACTGGGAGCACCGTATGGGCACCTGGGGCAGCGTATCCCTGACTGAAGCCGACCTCGCCATGCCGGCGATGGTGGGATACAACTCGCGGAACCTGTTCAAGGCGTTTATGCGTCTCAGCGGACCGGACCGGCTCTCGCGGGTAGCCTTCGACCTGGCCACCAATGCCCTTGCGCCCAAACTCGCGGCCGTGCAGTAGCACCAACCGCCGCTCCGGCGCCCACCCATCATCGCTGAACGAAGGAACTGCATTACGTGAGCACACCCAAGGAATCCCTGGCCCCGATCGCAGTACGCGGTCAGCGCCTCGTCGATACCCAGGTATTTGACGCCGAGTACTACGCCGCCGAGTGCGGGCGGGACTTTGAGTCGAAACGCGCCGCTGTAAGGCATCTGGTCCAGTTCGGCATGAAGGCCGGCTTGAGTTTCCACCCCCTGTTTGACCTCGGCATGTTCCCCTTGCACCTGCGGGAAGCCTACAAGGCCGGAAACGTCGAGGCGCTCCTGACCTACCTGAGGAGCCAGCAGTCCCGCGAGCACCGCTGGTCCTGGCTGTTTGACCCTTCGCTCTTCACGGATCCGGCCGACGAAGGCTCCCTGCTGCTGTCCCGGTTCCGGGCAGGCCGCGACCGGGAACTGCCGGCACCGGACAAGCTGATCGGTGCGGCGCCCGGCTGGCTGGATGCGCGGGCACTGGTCATCGCCCACGCCAGGAACGCCAAGCAGATCGAACTCGGCAAAAAGCCGCTGCGGCGGACCACCTGGTCCGCCATCGAAGAAGACGTGTGGCTTGCCAGCATCAACGACGTTCCGGCACCGGCTGAGGGCGGTGAACCCGCTGTCAGCATTGTGATGCCGGCCTGGAACCGCGCCCTGGTGATCGAGGAAGCCATCGACTCCGTCCGCCACCAAAGCCTTGGCGCGTGGGAACTGATCGTGGTGGACGACGGCAGCACCGACGGAACCCAGGACGTGGTCCGCGCGCTCTCCGAAGCCGACCCCCGCATCCGCCTCGTGGAAGCCGACCATCAGGGAGTCTGCGCCGCCCGTAACCGCGGGATCGACGAAGCACGGGGCGAATTCCTCGCCTTCCTTGATTCCGACAACACCTGGCGGCCGGACTTCCTCAAGAACATGCACGCCGGCCTGTCCGTGGAAGGCAGCCTCGCCGCCTACTCCGCAGTCAGGATGCTCAACGACCGGGAGGAATACACCGGGCAGATCATCACGGCCGAGAAGCTCCTGGTCCGCAACTACGTGGACCTGAACGTGCTGGTGGTCCAGACGGCCCTTGTCCGCAAGCTGGGTGGCTTCGACGCGTCCCTGCGCCGCTGGGTGGACTACGACCTGGTCCTGCGGATCACGGAAACAGCCACCATTGAGTACTTCCCCTTCATCGGCTGCGACTACGTGGATGACCACAACGAGGACCGGATCACCCGGCGCGAGTCGGCCAACTGGGAATTCGCCGTGCTCGGCAAAAACCTGCAGAACCGGTTTGTGCCCGATCTGGCTGACCAGCGCACGGATACCCCTGCCGTCTCCGTGATCATGCGCGTTACGGACAGTATCGACCTGGCCGTCCGCAGCATCCGCCAGATCCAGGAATCCGATGACGCGGACGCCGTGGAACTGATCATCGTGGACGAAGTTCCGGGCTTCCGCACGTCCCTCCGGCTCCGGACCGCTCTTGCCGGCATCGCGCACCTCAAGTACCTCAAGCTTCCCCGCCGCTACACCCCGGCCATTGCCAACAACATCGCCTCGGCACACGCCACAGCGCCGAACCTGGTGTTCCTGCGGGAAGGCGTGGAACTCCGGGCCGGCGCCGCCGGAAAACTCGCTGACCGGCTGGCGGACGCCGCCGTCATCGGCGCCCAACCCCTCCTGACCGACGGCGTGGGTGTTGTAGTGTCCGGCGGCGGAGTGGCCCACCGGAACAGCCTGGCGATTCCCCTGTTCAAGGGGCTGGCCATTGAAGATGCCCGCCGACACAATGGCCTCCACCTGGACGAGCTGGCGCCGGCGGCTTTCTGTGTCCGGGCACCTGACTTCGAGCGGCTGGGCCGGTTCACCAACGTCTTCGCCGGCGACGCTGCCATCATCGACTTCCTGCGCCGCCTCAAAACCGGTTCGGACGGGGACTTCGTCTGCGTCGGCGAGGCCCTCGCCGTGGACCACGCCGCCGACTCCTACATTGAAGAAGCTGCCCTCACCGCCGGGGACGCGGAATGGCTGTCCGCCGGCACCGGCCCCGTCCGCAGCCTGTCAGCGCACTACGGCGACCTTGGACTCCTGGTTGACGCGGTGGTTGCCCCCCGGCACCCAAGGCTCCAGCCGGCGTCGGCCGTTGTGTCACGCGCCGCCGCCCCTGAATCCGAAGTGGCAGAACCACGCCTGCGGTGGGCCATCAAAATCGGTGCCGACTTCAGCTCAGGTGGCGACCGGTGGGGCGATGTCCCCTACGCCGCGGATCTTGTTGAAGCGCTCAAGGCACTGGGCCAGGACGCGCTGGTGGACCGCGCAGGAGCATTCTCGCGGCCGTCCAACCACCTGGACGATGTGGTGCTGGTGATCCGCGGGCTGGTCCGCTGCGAACCGCAGCCCGGTAAGACCAACGTCCTGTGGGCCATCAGCCGGCCGGACCTGATCACCAGGGATGAGCTGCTTGGGTTCGACATTGTTTTCGGCGGGTCGCGGATCTGGTGTGAGCACGTATCCAGCGAGTGGGGCATCAACGCCCACTACCTTCCCCAGGCGACGAACCCCCGGCGTTTCCACCCGGATGCCGCGAAAGCCGGCGCCACACAATACGGACTGACATTCGTGGGCGGCCCCCGCAAACCCATTGGCCGCAAAATTGTTGCCGACTGCGTGGGGCTGGGCAAGGACGTGAGCGTCTGGGGTCCGCGGTGGGAGCAGTTCATCCCCGCTGGGATGGTGGCTGACGACTACATTTCCAACGATGACCTGGCGGGCCTTTACGGCTCCTCGGCAGTGGTGCTTAATGACCACTTCGAGGACATGGCCCGCTGGGGGTTCGCCAACAACCGGCTCTACGACGCTGTGGCGTCCGGTGCCAGGGTCATCAGCGACGAGGTCGACGGGATCGCCGAGATCTTCGGCGGCGCTGTCCGGACCTACACCACGGTGGAAGAACTGGAGCAGGTCCTGGCCGATCCGGACGGGTTCCCCGATGACGCGCAGATGGCAGCCATCAGCCAGCGGATCCGCGACGAGCACAATTTTGATGCCAGGGCCGCCACGCTGCTGAAGGCAGTACGCGCCAAACGAAACTAAGCACCCGCGGGCGTGGCAGCGCCACGCCCGCGCCGATTCAAACGGTACCAATGGAGGTAGCCCGCGGATGGACAGCACGACCCCCACGATTTCGCATGTGTTTATTTCGCAGGCCCACCTCCTGAGCTACGGCGGCTCCGAAATGGTCACCCTGGAACTGGCTGAGCATTTCGCGGCCGCCGGCAGCAAAGTCACCATCGGTACCTGGAGCATCGGGCCGCCCGTGATGTCACACCTGTCCGGCCGGCCCAACATCGCCTGCTTCGACCTGGACGATCCCAGACTGGATGAACGGCTCGCCAGCGACCCGCCCGGGCTCGCCTGGATCCATCACCAGTTGGTGCCTGGTTATCTCCTGAACCATCCGGAACACACATCGTTTGTGTTCAACCACATGTCATCGGTCCATCCGCTGGAGATGTCCTGGTCGGCAGGGATGGAGGCCCGGCTCGCCGGGCTGCACCTGTACAACTCACCGGAGACCCTCGACCTGCACCGCTCCAGTGGCTCCGCCGCCGGTTTTGACGCCGACCGGATGATGGTGTTCGCGAATCCTGCCCCGGATGCCTTCAGCCAGGCCGTGCCCGGCGAACGGGGACTGAAGCGACGGTTCGGCATCGTCTCGAACCACGTGCCGGCGGAACTGGCGGAACTCTTTGACGCCCCGCCTGCCGGTATCGAATTCCAGCCCATCGGCACCGGCGGCCTAAAGGACTCAAAGCCCCTCCGGGTCACGCCCGGGACCTTCGCGGGCCTGGACGGCGTCATCACCATCGGCAAGACCGTCCAGTACGCCTTGCTCGCCGGCGTCCCTGTCTACTGCTACGACAAGTTCGGCGGTCCAGGCTGGTTGGGGCCGCAGAACTTCGACGCCAGTGAATACCACAACTTTTCGGGCCGCGGGTTTACCCGCAAGGACACCGCCGCCATTGCCGGGGAATTGGTTTCGGGATTCGACGACGCCGCCACTTTCGCCGCCGCGACCAAGGAAGCGGACGACGTCGGCCGGTTCAGGTTGTCCGAGGCCGTGGGTAAAGTCGTGGCAGAGGCTCTGGCGGGGACCGGTACGCGTCCGGCCCTGGACAAGACCGAGATCGATGCGCACCTGCGGCAGCAGAAAGTGGTGGGCCACTACGCCCGGAACTGGCTCCGGTTACTCCGCAGGACGGCTGCAGGATAGCGCGCGGGGCCGGCCGCGCCGGCGGAAAGCCTAGGCCCCGTTCAGCTCCAGCATCACGGGGATGATGTGGTTGACCGGGAGCGGGTTGTGGCCGGCGGCCTCGCTGCTGAAGAAGCGGACCTGCAGCCCCGGCTTACCGATGTCTTTGTTCACCATCCCCTTGATCATCGGTGCGATATGGTGCTCGATGTGCCACGGATCGTAGGTGTTGACCATGATGATCCCGTGCGGGATGTACTGCTCGCTGTCAAAAAGGGCAGCGATGCTGAAACGGTGCGCGTGGTCCCGCTGGATGCTCATGTTGCTGACACCGAGCCAGCCCGCCTCCAGGACCCTGGACAGTTCACGCACGTCATGGAAGCGCAGGAGTTCGGTCTGCGGATTCATGGCCAGCACTTTCGCACCGCGGATATGGGTGGCAAGGACCAGGGAAACGAACCCGCCGCCCGAGGAGCCAAAGAACAAGGCATCGTGGTTGGCGATGCCGAAGTGGGCGAACAGCTTCTCAAGGTAAGCGGCAATTGTTTTTGTGTAGTCCACCCAGCGCGAGCCAAGGAACCAGCCGATCTGGATGTCATCGGCGAGGTCCAGGGAAGGATCCGCCATGGAGATTCCGATCCCGTCCAGCTCGGAAAACATCCGGATCCGCTGGAAATACGGGTGCGGCTGGTCTGCACGCTTGAAAAAGCCAGGGGAGATGACATAGGCCTTCTTCGCCGCCGATGGCCGGAAGTAAAAGTTCAGCTCGAATTTACCGAAATCCACGGCGTACCACCCCGCTTCGGTCAGCAGGTGATAGTCCGCGGGCGCTATCTGAATCTTCTCCACCGGAGCAGTATAGGACGCAGCGGCAGGCTGCCGGCCCCCGGTGGGCGGTGCCCCCGGCAACATGACGTTAACCACCACGGCGGCAACAGATGGGGAGCATTCCCGGCCCTGACGATATAGTGGACGCGTTTGGTTGCGTCGTTTGCATGCAGCAGGAACCTGAACTCTTTCAAGAATTTACCGCGGCAACTGGGGGACTAGTGACACTGAAACTTACCGTTATCGGGACGGGATACCTTGGCGCGACCCACGCGGCCTGCATGGCTGAGCTGGGATTCGAAGTCCTCGGCGTTGATGTCGACAAGGAAAAAATCGACAGCCTCAGCAGGGGCGAACTGCCCATCCACGAGCCTGGCCTGCCGGAGCTCCTGCGCAAGCACACCGAGTCCGGACGGCTCCGGTTCACCACGTCCTTTGAAGAGGCCGGCGCCTTCGGCGATGTCCACTTCATTGCCGTCGGAACCCCCCAGCGCGCCGGTGAGCACGCCGCGGACATGACCTACGTCGACGCTTCCGTCTCCGCGATTGCCCGCGCCGCCACCAAGGATTCCCTCATCGTGGGCAAGTCGACAGTACCTGTCGGATCAGCCCGCCGCCTCAAGGCGCTGGCTGCGGAGGAAGCGCGCGACGGCGTCAGCGTCGGTTTTGCGTGGAACCCGGAGTTCCTGCGTGAGGGCTTCGCCGTGGAAGACACACTGCGGCCGGACCGCCTGGTCATCGGGTCCGATTCTGCCGCGGCAGAGGCCATCCTGCGCGAAGTCTATGCGGATGCGCTCAGCCGTGAGACGCCCTTCATCTCCACCGACTTCGAGACGGCTGAGCTTGTCAAGGTTGCAGCCAACGCCTTCCTGGCCACCAAGATTTCCTTCATCAACGCCTTCTCCGAAGTCACGGAAACTGTGGGCGGCAACATCCGGACCCTGGCTGACGCCATTGGCCTTGATGCCCGCATTGGCCGCAGGTTCCTCAACGCCGGCATCGGTTTTGGCGGCGGCTGCCTGCCCAAGGACATCCGCGCCCTGCAGGCCCGGGTCTCCGAGCTGGGCCTCGACTCCACCATGCGATTCCTGAATGAGGTCGACGAAGTCAACCTCCGCCGCCGCGACCGTGCAGTCCACGTTGCGGAGACTCTCCTGGGCTCCCTCGAAGGCAAGCGCATCGCTGTCCTCGGCGTGGCCTTCAAGCCCAACAGCGACGACGTCCGCGACTCGCCCGCCCTGGACGTGGCGGCACGGCTCTTCAACAGCGGGGCTGACGTCAGCGTCTACGATCCGGCAGCCAACGCCAACGCCGCCAAGCGCTACCCCCGGCTCAACTACGTGGACAGCCTCGCCTCAGCGGTGGACAGCGCCGATCTCGTGATGCTGCTGACCGAGTGGTCGGAACTGGTCTCCGTGGATCCCGCGGAGCTCGCCAAGGCCGTTGCGCATAAGCGTATGTTCGACGGCCGCAATGTATTGGACCACGGCACATGGAACGCCGCCGGCTGGGACATTGTCTCGCTGGGCCACAAGAGTGAGCTGCTGGACCTGGCTGCCGCCAACTAGGACTGACTGCAGTAATAAAGGCGCCGGCGGGATGCAACATTCCCGCCGGCGTTTTTGCTGTGCTCCCGGGTCAGCGACAGCCTTGCGCGTGACATGCAGGGCAACAGTCCACTTGGATAGGATTCAGAAATGACTTCCGGCAGCCTGTATCTATCCCTCATGCGGCAGCGTTTCGACATGTTCAACGATCCTGCAGCTGATCCCGTCCCGTGGGAGCTGGACGACAAGGACACGGCTTACAACTACGTCACCGCGGCCGGTTACGCGGTGCCGAGGTATGCGAAGGTTGGCACCGCAGCAGAGGCGTTGGCGGCCGGTGAAGGCTTCGGGCCGCGCTTTGTGGTCAAACAGCCCAACCAGCACTCCACCAAGGGCATCTATGTGCTGGAGCCGCTGGGCGGCGGGCAATACCTGGAGTTGCTGAGCCTGCGGACGCTGACCGCGGAGGACCTCGTGCCGTTGGGTCGCCCGCCCGCCTATTGGCTCGCGGAGGAATGCATTGATTCCGGCATTGTGGGCAAGCCCCTGCCCTTCGACTACAAAATCTATGCCTTCCGGGGCCGGGTCACCCATGTCAACCAGATTGACCGGAACGTCTCACCGCCCAGGATGGCTTTTTTTGACGGGGCGTTTCTCCCGCTCGAGCGGGACAGGGACTACACCATCGACGAGCAGCGCTGGCTGCCCGAAAACCACGTTGTTCCCAGGCACGCCGGGGCCATGCTGGAAATGGCCGCCGTCCTTTCAGCGGGGCTTGATACCCGGTTTGTGAAAGTCGACTGCTACGACGGGCCGGACGGACCCGTCTTCGGTGAGTTCACGTTCGCGTCCGGAGGCGATGACACAGGCATGGTCCGCTACAGCAGCCGGATCCTTGATTTCCTGGACCGCTCGATGGCGGGCGAGGATGTGCCGGCGCTGTCAGGCTTCGACATTGACCTGCCGGTGTTCCGTGCATCGTTGGACCGCAAACCAACAGTGACAGCCCACCCCACGCTGTACTCGACCATGTCAGCAGCTGCCGTCCAGGGGGACAGGCGCTATCCCACGGTCCTCAGCGGGAACCTGGCGCCAGGAAAGTCCCGCCCGGTTTTTGTCCTGGCGGCACATCTGATCGGCTACCTGAACGGGGACGGCAGCCGGGCGTTCGCCGTCCAGCAACTGGTGCGGAGCAGTGCCGGTCCCATCACGGGCACCGGCCGGCTCCAGGAATTCGAAGCGAAAGCCCTCGGGTTCCATGAGCCGCGGGCCCAAGGAAACCTGTGGCACACGGCACGCGCTGCGGAAGTCCGGCTCGCGGCCGGTGACGGTTCAGCCCTCGATGTCCTGCGCGGGCTGGCGGCGGACGGGTACGCCCACGCGCAGCGGGTTGTGGCCCGCTACGGGGCGTAACCGCAGTTCCGGTGCAGCCCGCGCCAAGCAGGCCGCTACAGCGCCGCCCAGAGCCTGCCAGTGCTTGTGAGCGTCCCGTCGCTCTTAAAGATGGTTGAGCACCCCATTTTGATGTCGCCCGCCGGCCGGGTCTTCCACGCGAAGCGTTCAATGAAGGGCATGGCACGCATCCCAGCCACCGTGGCACGCATGAAGTCCTCGGTCTCGGCCCGGCTGTACTTGCACGGGTTGGCCGCCGTGGCGCCCCAGTCTGCAACGGCGTACTCGGTGACCCAGATCGGCTTGCCGTACTTGTCGTGGAGCATGTTGAGTTTGTTCAGAAAATCCGTGGCGTTCGGCCAGGCATAGATGTGCATGGTGATGAAATCCACGCGGAGGCCCTTGTTCTTGGCTTTTGCCATAAAGTCGGCCAGCCAGGGGCTGCTGGGTGCCACCGTGGCCGGCGACCCCAGGCGCAGGCCCGTGGCCTGCAGCTTCGGCCACAGGCTGATGGCCTTGTCCACGCTCATGTTGGCCTGGGCAGTGACATCCGGCTCATTGAAACCGAGCAGGTGCTTGGTGTTCGTCTGGGCCAGCTGCCGGGTCACGATCCCGATGGCGTCCTGGTCGAGCACAGCGGCGTTCCGGATCATGGGAACGAAGGGCGGGGCGAAGAAATTGGCCCGGGAACCCCACGAGTAGTGCCATTTCAGGTTCAGGCTTTTGAGCTGCTGCGCAGCGAGCGCATCCTTGCCCGACAACCCGAATCCCTTCAGTCCGGTGGTGGTGGACGTGGCGGCCTGGGCGGGCTGCGCGTTAGCGGCGAGCAGTGCGCCCGGGACGGCAGCAGCAGCGAGGGGCAGTTTTAAAAAATGACGTCGTTCCATTGGGAATCCTCCCGGATAAAGATGGTTGAGACCATTCGGCAGAGTACAGGCGATCGGAGACACCCGTCCGCATATTTTCGTGGCCCCGGTGACCATTTACAAGGGCAGGAGGACAATGGGTCCCGGCTTTCGGCGAATTCAGCCGGCGCCGATCTGTGCCGGCGCGGTGGGCCCGCTACAGTGACCGGTACAGTTCCCCGGTGTCCGTCAGCGAACCATCTTTCCGGAAGAGCGCCGAAGCACCCATGATCGGATCATTTTCGGCGCGGGTTTTCCAGGCAAACCGCTCAACGAAGGGCATCTCCCGAAGGCCCGCAACGGTGTCCGCCATAAACGCCCTGATGTCCTGGGCCGAGTGCCGGCTGGGTCTCTTGGCGGTGGCGTCCCAGTCGGCCACGGCGTACTCGGTGATCCACACGGGTTTGCCGTAGTAAGCGTGCACCTTCCTGACGGTGTCCAGGAATGCGCCGGCATCGGGTGACGGGTACATGTGCATCGCCACAAAATCCACCCGGAGCTGCTTGGCCTCGCAGGAAGCCATGAACCGCTTGAGCCAATCCCCGAGCGGCTGGACAGGGGCCGGGGAACCGAGCCGGAGGCCCGGCTCCTCAAGCTGGGGCCACAGGTTCACGGCCCTCGACACGCTCATGTCTGCCTGCGCCGGATGGTCCGGTTCGTTGAAGCCCAGCAGCGCGGCCGCGCGGCTGAGGTCCAGCTCCGACCGAACCTCGTCCACGGAGCCTTGCCGGACGCTCTCGCGGCCCCAGATCATGGGAATAAAATCAGCCCGGGGCCGCGCTGCCGGAAAGCCTGCGCCCCAGGAGTAAAACCAATCCACGTCCAGTGAGTTGAGCTGGTCGACGCCAAACATCTTCCCGATCGACATGCCGATGCCCTTGCGGGCGAAATCCGGCCGTACGGGAGTCCCGGGCTCCTGCGCAGCCTGTTGCGGCGTGCAGCCGGCTAACGCAGGCACCGCCGCGGCCGTGAGCAATGCGTTTCGGAGAAAGCCGCGCCTGTCCACTGGTTCCCTTTCCGGAGGCCGGGCCGTTTGCCGCTGCCGTCCGCCAATTCTTTCACGATTTCATGACCCACAGTTTCGCCCTTAGACTTGCACCGGGCTTTGCCCGGCGCCGCTGCGAGCAGGCCGGACAAATGCCGAAACAACTGAAAAATGGGGGATTTCCAGCAATGTATCCACAGGGCTTTAACAGGCCAAAAATCGAGTCATCGTTCTTGAGTTTTGTCGCCGACGAATTCCGCCGGCGGGGGACAGCCCGTCGGGGCGAATTGGCACAGAAGATCATCTCCCATCCCTTCGTGGAAAACCTGGGGATGCGGGTGCCGCAGCGGCTCGCAGTCCTGGAAGCGCTCGACGGCCTTGCGGATGCCGGCCTGCCGGACCTCTTTGTGCTGAAGCTGGCCAATGGCTGGTCATCACGCGGCGTGATGATCCTGGAGCGGCAGGGCCCCGACCGGTTTTTTGACCACATGGCACTGCAAAACCTGACCCTGGATTCCGTCAAGGATATTCAACTTGAAAAGGCCGCGTCCTTTGCTACAAAAGCCCCGGTGTGGATTGTCGAGGAATTGATCCACCACACGCTGGGTGTGGGGGCGATCCCCTTTGACTACAAGTTCTACTGTTTCCGGGGCCGCGTTGGCCTGATTGTCCAGATTGACCGCAACACCGGGCCAGTGAAAATGGCACTTTTTGATGGCGATTTCCGCCCGCTTCGGCGCAACACTGATTACGTTTTGTCGGAAACTGCCCGGCCGGGAATGCCGGTGATTCCATTGCACGCAGCGGAAATGCTCTGGTGGGCGCAGCGCCTCTCCCTTGAGGCGGATTCGCCGTTTGTCAGTATTGACATGCTGGACAGCCCCGAGGGACCGGTCTTTGGCGAATTCACCTACTCGCCGGGTGGAACGCACCGGAAGATCTTTGTGTTCTCCAACGACATGCTGGACAAGCTGGACGCGCTGATGGACGAAACCGCACCGGAAGCAGACGCCCTTGCAGCCTCACCCCTGGAGCTCCGGAGCGGCTTGGCCAAGCCCGCAGGCCTGCCGTACCGGGCCTGGGCAGGCTACGCCTACGGCGGTGGAGCCCGTGGCGCCGAGCGGCTTCACACCTTCTACAAAGACCTGGCAGTGGACGGCGGCGAGGATGCCCCCGGATACCAGTGGTACCGCCACCTCGCCGCGCGGTGGGCAGGGATCCGGGACAGGCTGCGCCGGGGCCAGCTGGGCTGATCTGCCCGGCCCCGCCGGCCAGCGCTAATTTCCCGCGTAGTCGAATTCCGGAGTCCGCAGCCCCACTCCGAGCAGCTCCGCGATGGCAGCCACGGTCCGGCCTGCTGCCGCGCCGTCGCCATAGGGATTCACCGCGTTGGCCATGGCGGTGTAGTCAGCGGGATGATGCAGCAACCGGCTGACCTCATCTACTATCCGCTGTTCACCGGTGCCGATGAGGCGGACCGTTCCGGCGTGCTCGGCTTCGGGCCGCTCGGTGTTGTCGCGCATCACGAGCACCGGCTTGCCAAGGCTGGGCGCCTCCTCCTGCACGCCACCGGAATCCGTCAGCACCACGTGCGCCAGGGCAAGCATGCGGGTGAATTCCCCATACGCCAGTGGCTCGGTCACGATGACATTGGCTTTAGCCTCAATGGCCGGCAGTACTGCCTCCCGGACAACCGGATTCTTGTGCGCGGGAAGAACAATGACCAGGTCGGGTTCCGCATCGGCCAGCCGCGCCAGCGCGCGGCCTACGCCACGCATGGCATCCCCCTGGTTTTCGCGCCGGTGCGTCGTGACCAGAAGGATGCGGCGCCCGCTGGCGGCCAGTCCGGCCAGGCGCGGGTCCGTGAAGGGAATCTCCTTGCCCACCGTTGTCAGGAGCGCGTCAATCACCGAATTGCCGGTGATAACAATGTCTGCTTCGGAAATCCCTTCCGCCAACAGGTTCGTTTTGCTCGTAGCCGTCGGGGCCAGGTGCAGGCTGGCGATCTGGCTGGTGATTTTGCGGTTGCCCTCTTCAGGGAAAGGCGAGAACAGGTCGCCGCTGCGCAGGCCCGCCTCAACGTGGACCACCGGGATGCCGTGGTAGAAAGCGGCGATGGCTGCCGCCGTTGAGGTGGTGGTGTCACCCTGAACCACCACCGCGTCAGGCCGGGCAGCCGCAAAAAGGGCGTCCAGGCCATCAATGGTGCGGGTCATGATGCCGGACAGCGACTGGCCGGGCTGGAGGATGTTCAGGTCGTGGTCCGGTTCGATCCCGAACAGGCTGTTGACCTGGTCCAGCATTTCCCGGTGCTGTCCGGTAACTGTAACCACGCAGTCCAATCCGGCGGCCTCCTGCAGCGCCAGGACGATCGGTGCCATCTTAATGGCCTCCGGACGCGTCCCGAAGATTGGCATAACAACAGGCATTGGACCCCCAATTTTAGGAATGAAAACAAGAACTGCGGCTGCCGGGGCGCCGGCGACCGCTCAGAAAAACAGCACCAGCGCGGCGAGCAGGGCCGCCACGCCCAGCAGGGTCAGCAGGACCAGTGCGCCGGCAATGCGGCGTTTGGCGCTGTGGCTGACCCGCCGGTGTGGGCGGGGCGGAGCAGCTTCGTCCGGGCGCCGGCCTGCACTGCGTGGCCGGCCCGCCCGGCTGGACGCCTGGAACCGCTGCCGCCGAAGATGGCGCGGGGCCCCGGAAAGAGGCTGCTCGGACGGGTCCACCGGGTTCCCTTCAGTTCGGCCGGACATTTTTATTGATTCTAGCCGCGGCTGCACGGGTGCCCCGATCCGTGCCGGGAACAGCTCAGCATTGGGGCCGCACGGTGGCGTCCAGCAGGCCGCCGGTCTCCACCACAAACCGCCAAAGCCAGTCCCCGGGCCCCATCGACGCCGGCGCGGGAACCATGTGCACCTCCGCGTCCGTGCACTGGCGTACCAGGGTTCCAGCGCGGGTTGCGTGGAAGTCGGAGGTCACCACGGTCACGGATTTCCAGTGGTTCAGCTTCACCAGGCGTTCAATAGCCATGGCCTCACCCCTGGTGTTCAGGGGATCCGGCCGGAAACACACCAGATCCGCGCTGGGGAGGCGCGCCGCGTCGCATGCGTCGTCCGCGGAGGCGTTGCCGGCCAATCCCGTTTCCGCCAGGACCAGGACCGGGATGTCCAGCTCGTCCTGCAGCCCACGGGCGGCGGGCAGACGGTCTGCGGAGAGGCCGCCCAGCATGATCACGGCATCGCTGTGCTGCTTGTCCGCGGGGGGAACGTTCACAAAAAGTTGAAGCGCCACGATCAGCCACAGCACAAAGCCGCCGCCTGCAACCACCGCGGACCATCGCGTGGCGGTATTCACCGCGCTGGTTGATAGGCGCACGCCCCTGAGTCTGCCATGGGCCGTGCCCGCGGGGAAATTCTCCGGCCAGGTCATTGTCGCAGCAGCGCTGTACCGTAGTGCCGTGCCGCAAAAGTCCTCCCCCAGCCCCGAACTGCTGCCCGTCTCAGCCCTGTCCGAAGCAGGCCTGCTGGCCAGGATCTTCCCGCGCCTGGCCCTGGGGAAGCCCCACACCGATGCCACGCTGCTGGGCCCGGGCGATGACGCCGCAATCATTGCCGCACCGGACGGCCGGACTGTGATCAGCATTGATACCCAAATCCAGGACCAGGACTTCCGCCTGGTCTGGCCCAACGGGTACCGGACCACCGGCTTCGACGTGGGGTGGAAGGCGGCCGCACAAAACCTCAGCGACATCAACGCCATGGGAGCCACCCCAACGTCCCTGGTGGTCAGCCTCACCCTGCCCCCGGAAACCCCAGTCAGCTGGGTCGAGGCGCTTGCCGACGGCCTCGTTGCCGGGATCAAGGAACTGGGTGCCACCCGGTGCTCCGTTGCCGGCGGCGACCTGGGCCGCGGCAGCGAAATCGGCGTTACCGTGGCCGTGCTGGGCAGCCTGGACGGCGGCGCACCCGTTCTTCGCTCGGGCGCCAGGCCCGGCGATGTGCTGGCCATCGCCGGTACCGTGGGCCACGCTGCCGCGGGCTTGGCGCTGCTCGAATCGGACAACGCCCTCCAGGGCCTCACCCCGGAGCAGCGGCTGTTCCTTGAGCGCCAATGCCGGCCGCAGCCACCACTTTCAGCCGGGCCCGCCGCGAGGCTGGCCGGTGCCACCGCCATGCTGGACATCTCGGACGGCCTGCTCCGGGACGGCCTGCGGATGGCCACAGCCAGCGGCGTGGCACTGGACCTCGACCCGGCCCGGCTGGCAGTCCTCGCGGAAGGGCTGGCCCCTGCGGTGGAGCTGCTGGGAACGGATCCTTCCGGCTGGGTGCTGGGCGGTGGCGAGGACCATGGGCTGCTGGCGACTTTCCCTGCCGGTATACAGCTTCCTGCAGGATTCACTGCGATAGGCTCAATAGAAGCACTGGGAATCGAAGAAAGCCCGGTCGTCAGAATTGCGGGCCGGGCCGCAGACACCGGGGGATGGGATCACTTTGCAGACTAAGGTTGCTGCCAACGCGCAAGCGATGAAGCGATGGTTGGGCAAGGCTGAAACCGCTTTGGGCAACCACAGCGACCGTCTTAACGCCATCAACATCTTCCCCGTGGCAGACGGGGACACCGGCACCAACCTTTATCTCACCGTCCGTGCCGCCGCCCGCGCCCTGACGGCAGACGCGGACCAGCCGGCCCAGATGGACGTCGGAGTTGTCCTGGCCGCAGCGGGCCAGGCGGCCATGGAAGAAGCCCGGGGGAACTCAGGCACCCTGTTTTCCGTGTTCCTCTGCGCGGCCGCCGAACCCTTGGCAGGGCACACCAGGCTCACTTCCACGTTGTTGGCTGCCGCCCTGCACCGGGCCCAGATCCGGGCCTGGTCCGCGCTGAGCGACCCTGTCCCCGGGACCATGCTGTCCGTCATGGAGGCGGCCGCCCGTTCGGCCGCAGCCGTGGACGCCGCGCACAACGGGGATGACAGCAACCATGCCCTGGGGCTGGCCCTTGATGCCGCCGTCGAGGGCGCCCTCGCAGCCGTCATCCACACCGAAGACCAGCTGGACGCCCTCACCACGGCCCGCGTTGTGGATGCCGGCGGCGTTGGCATGCTGCTGATCCTGGACTGCCTGCGGTCGGCCGTTATGGGCCAGGAACTGCAAAGCGAACTGGTGGATGGCCTGCATGGTTACGACGTGTCCGATCCCCACATCCATGCCTCGCTTCCGGACGACGACGGCGTGGAAGTTATGTGCACCATTTCCCTGTCGCCATTGAATGCCGCCACTTTGCGGCAGCGCCTCGACGAGATCGGCGAGTCCGTCATCATGAGCCAGGTGGGCGCGGGTGCCGACCCTGACGGCAATTACCGCTGGCGGGTCCACGTCCACGTGCCCGAACCGGACCAGGCCGTCAGCATCATCGAGTCGCTCGGCAGCCCCTCGCAAATCAGCATCAGCGACCTCGCGCTGCCACGCGACCCCGCTGCGGACGCAGTGAACTCCAGCGGGCATGAGCGCTGAATCGGGCCTGCCCCTGGAACGCCGGATCGGGAAAAAGTCCGCAGCGGTCATGGAAAAGCACCTGGGCATCACCACGGTGGAAGGGCTTCTCGGGTACTTTCCCCGCCGCTACATGACCCGTGCCGAACTGACGCCCATCGCCGGCATCCCCCGCGATGAGGAAGTAACGCTGCTGGCCCGGGTTGTCTCCAGCACCACCCGGTCCATGCGCGCCCGCCGCGGCACCATCACCGACATTGTCATCTCCGATGATGACGGCGCCCAGGGCCTGCGGCTGGTGGGCGGCCAGGACTACCACGGCACCGTCCCCGGCACCCTGAAGATCAGCTTCTTCAATGCCTACAAAGCCAAAGCCGAACTCGTCCCAGGGCAGCGGGCGCTCTTCTCCGGCAAGGTCACCAGCTTCAACGGCGCGCTGGGCCTCACCAACCCCGATTTTGTCCTCCTGGACAACGACCCCTTCGCCAACGGCAGCAAAGACCCCGAAAAGATCGCTGCCATGCCCATCCCCGTCTACCCGGCAACGGCGAAACTTCCCACCTGGAAAATCCAGGCCGTCATCAGCACCCTGGTGGAAACCGCGGACCTTGAGGCCCTGCCGGACCCTGTTCCCCGCCTGGTTGCCCGACGGGAGGGTTTCCTGTCCATCGCCGAGGCTTACCGGCTGATCCACCAGCCGGAAACCGGCGCTGACTGGAAACGGGCGCAGGAGCGGTTCCGCTACCAGGAAGCCCTGGTGCTGCAGACCTCGCTGGCGCGGCGCCGCGCAGCGGTTGCGGCCGAGGAAGCCACCGCCCGGAAGCCGGATCCCGCAGGACTGCTGGCCGCCTTTGATGCTGACCTGCCGTTCACGCTCACGGCCGGCCAGGTGGATGTGGGCGAAACGCTTGCAGCGGAGCTCGCCCTCAACCACCCCATGAACCGCCTCTTGCAGGGCGAAGTGGGCTCCGGGAAGACCGTCGTGGCCTTGCGGGCAATGCTGCAGGTGGTGGACGCCGGCGGGCAGGCGGCGCTCCTGGCGCCCACCGAAGTGCTGGCCGCCCAGCACTATGACTCGATCCGCCGCACCCTGGGCCCGCTCGCAGCGGACGGGCTCCTGGGCGGATTGGGCGGCAGCGGCTCCGTGCAGGTCACGCTGCTCACCGGGTCCATGTCCGGACCGGCGCGGAAGCAGGCCATGCTGGACGCCGCAGCCGGCACCGCGGGCATCGTGATCGGCACCCACGCCCTCCTCAGCGACAACGTCTCCTTCTACGACCTTGGCCTGATCGTGGTGGACGAACAGCACCGTTTCGGCGTCGAGCAGCGGGACGTGCTCCGGGCAAAGGCACGCAAGCCCCCGCATCTGCTGGTCATGACCGCCACCCCCATCCCGCGCACCGTTGCCATGACGGTGTTCGGCGACCTCGAGACCTCCACTTTGGACGAACTGCCCAAGGGCCGTGCGCCCATCACCACGCACCTGGTGGGTCTGTCTGAGAACCCCGCCTGGGCGGGCCGGATCTGGGCGCGTGCACGGGAGGAAATCGACGCCGGCCACCAGGTCTATGTGGTCTGCCCCAAGATTGGCACCGACGACGACGGCGACTTCAGCCCTGGTGAATCCGGCCCGCCGCCGGACGAAGCCGGTCCGGATGCCCGCGAACTCGCGTCGGTGACTGCCGTCGTCGAACACCTGCTGACCGAACCGGCACTTGCCGGCATCGCCCTGGCACCCCTGCACGGGCGCCAGGACCCGGATACCAAACGGGCCGCCATGGCTGGATTCACGGCCAACGAAACCAAGCTCCTGGTCTCCACCACCGTGATCGAGGTGGGCGTGGACGTCCATAATGCGACCCTCATGGTGATCCTGGACGCCGACCGGTTCGGCATTTCCCAGCTCCACCAGCTCCGCGGCCGGGTGGGCCGTGGCGGGCTGCCAGGCACCTGCCTGCTGGTCACGGCCCTGGAGCCCGACCACCCCAGCCGCCGCAGGCTCGAGGCCGTGGCGGCAACCACCGACGGTTTTGTCCTCTCGCAGGAAGACCTCAAACTCAGGCGTGAGGGCGACATCCTCGGCGCGTCACAATCAGGCGGCCGGTCCACCCTCAAGCTGCTGCGGGTGATCGACCACGGCGACCTCATCGCGCAGGCGCGCGGCGACGCGCAACGGTTGGTGAATATGGACCCCGGCCTGGCACACCATCCGGAACTGGCCCAGGCCATTGACAAGTACCTCAACCCTGAAAAGGAGGCGTTCCTTGAACGCGGTTAGCACGGCACCCTGGACCTGCGGCGCCGGGGCGGGACGCCGGTGACCCGCATCATTTCCGGGGCTGCCGGTGGCACGCCCCTGGCCGGCGTCCCCGGCTCGCTGACCAGGCCCACCACGGATCGCGTCAAGGAAGCACTCTTCTCCCGCCTGGACGCGTTTGATGTGATCTCCGGTGCCCGGGTTTTGGACCTCTACGCCGGATCCGGTGCGTTGGGGGTTGAAAGCGGCAGCAGGGGAGCGCTGGCAGTGGAACTTGTGGAATTTGATGGGAAGGCCAGCGCCGTCTGCCAGCGCAACGCAGACCTCATCAACGGCGTGCTGGGCCGCAAGGCCGTGACCGTGCACCGGTCCAAGGTGGAGCCGTTCCTGGACCGCGCCGCGGCGGACGCCGTCTGGGACCTCGTGTTCCTGGATCCGCCCTACCCGTTGGATGAAGAAGCACTGTCCGCTGTGCTGCTGAAGCTTGCAGCGCATCTCGCGCCGGGCGGTGTGGTGGTGGTGGAAAGGTCCTCACGGTCGCCGGAGCCGGCCTGGCCGGGAGGAATGGACCGGTTTGCCGGGAAAAAGTATGGCGAAACCATGCTGTGGTTTGCCGAGCCGTTTGTTCCGGACGCCATTGGCGACGAGGACGTTCCGTCAGTCACAGGCTCCTGAAGGGCGGCGTCAGCCGGTCAACTGGTCCAGATCGACTCCGGCCAGCACTGTCCCCGGATGCGGCCCGCGCGCTGTCAGCTCAGTGCTCCATGCGGCAGGCCAGGGCCACTGCGTCCCGGCCAGGATGATGTTGCCAGGGTGGCGGCCCGCAAACATGCCGGACTCGGCGAAGGCTGCCACATCAGGCATGACCTCCCGCAGCGCCGCCACCTGGCTGCGCACCAGGGTAAGCCCGGGCTCGTCGCCCACGTTGACGATCAGGACGCCGTCCGGGCTGAGGACGGCGCGCGCCTCCCGGTAAAAGCCGGCGCAGGCAATATGGGCCGGCGCCTCCGGTCCGGAGAAGATGTCCAGGATCACGACGTCGAACGCCGGGTCCCCGCCGAAGTCCGCCAGGGCGTCGCGCGCGTCGCCAATGACCTGGTGCAGGTCCGTCCCCTCCGGCAGGGGGAGTTGCTGGAGGACGAAGTCGAGCAGTTCCCGTTCCAGCTCCACCGCGTACTGCACGGACCCAGGGCGGGTGGCCTGGATGTAGCGGGCTAGGGTCAGGGCGCCGGCGCCCAGGTGCAGGGCGCGGATGGCTTGGCCGGCGGGAGCCGCGAGGTCCACCACGTGTCCGATGCGGCGCAGGTACTCGTAGAAGATCTCCGCCGGCTGTGCCAGGTTGACGTGTGACTGCTCCGCACCGCCGATGCTCAGAACGTAGCTGCCCGCCGTGAAGGCATCCGGTTCCACCGCTGCATGCTGTCCGGTGGTGCGGAGGAACCGCTCCGTCCGTCCGCTGCTGTCCCGCCGCATCAGAGCCGGCTGCTGAGGGTGGCGAGCCGGGCTGCGGCTTCTTCAAGCAGGTCCGTCTTTTTGCAGAACGCGAACCGAAGCAGGCTGCGGGTCCGTTCGGCGCCCTCGGGATGGCAGAACACCGGGACGGGTATGGCTGCGACGCCCACCAGGTCCGGCAGCCTCCGCGCAAGGTCCACGGAGTCGCTGATGCCCAGCGGTGCCGTGTCCACATTGACGAAGTAGGTGCCTTGCGGGGTAAAGACGTCGAAGCCCGCGTCCCGGAGGCCGGCACTGAGGATGTCACGCTTGTGCGCCAGGGTGGCGGCGACGCCGTCGTAAAATTCATCCGGCAGCGCGAGCCCGGCGGCGATGGCACCCTGGAACGGCGTGCCGGAACTGTAGGTGAGGAACTGCTTGACGGTCCGCACCGCCGCCACCAGGGCTTCGGGGCCGGTGAGCCAGCCGATCTTCCAGCCGGTCAGCGAAAACGTCTTTCCCGCGGAGGAAATGGTGATGGTGCGGTCCGCCGCCCCCGGCAACGTGGCCACCGGGATGTGCCGGACCCCGAACGTAAGGTGCTCATACACCTCGTCGGTGACGATCAGGGTGTTGTGGCGCGCCGCGAGGTCAACAACCCGCTGCAGGACCTCACGTGGGAAGACCGCGCCGGTGGGGTTGTGGGGATTGTTCAGCAGCACCACCTTGGTGCGGTCGCTGAATGCTGCTTCAAGGGCGGCAGGGTCCGGCAGGAAGTCCGGGGCAAGCAGGGGAGCGGTCACATGCGTGGCACCGCTCAACCCGATGACCGCGCCGTAGGAATCGTAGAAGGGCTCAAAGGTGAGGACCTCATCGCCCGGGCCGGCGAAGGCCAGGAGCGACGCGGCGATACCCTCGGTGGCTCCCGTGGTGATGATCACCTCGGTGGCAGGGTCGGGCGTCAGGCCGTAGAAGCGCTCCTGGTGCGCGGCAACGGCTTCACGCAGCTCAGGCATGCCCTTTCCAGGGGCGTACTGGTTTGCCCCGGCGGCTATGGCCGCCTGCGCCGCGGCACGTATTTCCGCCGGTCCATCCTCGTCCGGGAAGCCCTGCCCCAGGTTGATGGCGCCCGTCCGCGAGGCAAGTGCCGTCATCTCCTCGAAGATGGTGATGCCCAGGCCGCCGTCCGGAGCGAGCAGGTTGGCGCCGAGCGCTGTCCGCTGCCAGGGGGCGGGGGCTGAAGGGGTGAAAAGTTCCCGGTCCGGATGCATCCAGTCATGGTATCCCGGCCTTTCCATGGGGTAGGTTCGGTGCATGAGACGCGCTGTCTGCCCCGGATCCTTCGACCCCATCCACAACGGCCACCTCGAGGTCATTGCCAGGGCGGCCGGACTCTTTGATGAGGTCATCGTGGCGGTGTCCACCAACCCTGCAAAGACGTACCGGTTCTCCCTGCCGGACCGCCTGGACATGGCCAGGGAAACCCTGGCTTCGCTTAGGGGCATTGTGGTGGAGCCGGTCGGTGAAGGACTCCTGGCCGATTACTGCCGCCAGCGGGGGGTCTCCGCGATCGTCAAGGGGCTCCGATCCTCCTCGGACTTCGACTATGAGCTGCCCATGGCCACCATGAACCGCCAGCTCAGCGGCGTGGAAACGGTTTTCCTCCCAGCGGAGGCGCACTACATCCACCTCTCCTCAACACTGATCAAGGAAGTGGCCGGCCTGGGCGGAAGTGTGTCCGACTACATCCCCAGATCGGTGCAGCGGCGTATGCTCACGGGCGAGCCGCCAGCGGATCGGCCGGCAAAGGGGTAGGCTGGACCGGTACTTCGGCGCCGCCGCCTGCCCGGTTTGAGTCCCTGCGGCTCTTCAGGCTAGGATGGTACGTCGGTCATATGTTCAACAGGAGTTCTCATTAAAAGAGATGCTGGTTCGCCCTTGGCGTTCGACGTCAAGGACCTCGGGCGCAGCCCGGGAAGCATGCGGACACTGACGGAACATGTACCCGCACCAGGTGATCTTGGTGTGGCACTCATTGGTGTTCAGGAAGGCTCGGAAATCGAGCTGGATCTGAGGCTTGAGGCCGTACACGAAGGAATTCTGGTATCAGGAAGCGCATTCGTTGAAGTAAAAGGCGAATGCGGCCGATGCCTGGATCCCCTTGCGTATGACCTTGAGGTACCTGTGCAAGAACTTTTCTTCTACGAAGACGCTGTGTTTTCGGACGGGGAAGATGATGAAGAGCAACGTCGAGTCGAGCACGATGTAATCGATCTTGAACCGGTGTTGCGGGACGCGGTTGTCACCAACCTGCCGTTCCAGCCGGTGTGCCGGGAAGACTGCCAGGGCCTTTGCTCCGAATGCGGAGTACGCCTGGAAGACGAGCCGGGGCACCACCACGAGGTCTTGGATCCTCGCTGGGCTGCCCTAGCTGATATGGCTAAGCCTGACCGGCAAAATTGATTTGTACGTGTTTGTCTAGAGAGAAATGAGTTAGCCGTGGCTGTCCCGAAGCGGAAAATGTCTCGCTCGAATACCCGCGCCCGCCGCTCGCAGTGGAAGGCGACCGCCCCCCACCTGGTGAAGACCGTTGAAAACGGTCAGGTTACTTACAGCCTGCCCCACCAGGCGAAGGTCGTCACCGACTCTGCCGGCACCGCGCTGTTCCTTGAATACAAGGGCCGCAAGGTCGCAGACGTCTAATCGGCCATCCAGGCTGACTTGATGTCTTCAACTGAAGAGCTTCTGAAGCGTCTCGGTGTCATTATTGACGCCGGGACGCTTCGTCTTGCGCTCACACACCGCTCCTACGCGTATGAAAACGGTGGCATCCCCACCAATGAGCGGCTGGAATTCCTGGGCGACTCCATCCTTGGGTTCTCCGTCACTGACGCGCTCTACCGCGACAACCCCGGGCTGCCCGAGGGGGACCTGGCCAAGCGCCGGTCCGCCGTGGTGAGCACGCGCGCCCTCGCGGGCATCGGCCGAAGCCTTGGCATCGGCGAGTTCATCTACCTGGGCCAGGGCGAGAAACTCACCGAAGGCCGGAACAAGGCCTCGATCCTCGCGGACACGATGGAAGCCCTGATCGGTGCCACGTATGTGTCCAACGACATCGAAACTGCGCGGCAACTGGTGATGCGCCTTGTGGGTCCGCTCCTGAAGGACGCCGCCGTGCTCGGTGCCGGGACCGACTGGAAAACCAGCATCCAGGAGCTCGCCGCGAGCCGCCAGCTCGGCACCATCCACTATGCAGTGGACGGCGCCGGCCCGGACCACGCCAGGACGTTCAGCGCAGTGCTGCGGATCGGCGGGACCGACTACGGCAAGGGCGCCGGCCACTCGAAGAAGGAAGCCGAGCAGGAAGCAGCCGCCGACGCCTGGCGCGTGCTTTCGGGAACTCCGGGGAGCGTCGAGGCCGGCGCCGCCGGCTCCGGGGCCCAAAAGTAGGAATCCATGCCTGAACTGCCCGAGGTTGAGGTGGTCCGCCGCGGCCTGGCGAGCTGGGTCAGCGGCCGGACCATCGAGGCCGTGGACGTGCTCGATCCCCGGTCCATCCGCCGCCATGCCCTTGGCGTTGAGGACTTCCGGGGCAACCTGGAAGGCGCCGTGGTGACGGATGTGGTGCGCCGCGGGAAATTCCTCTGGCTGCCTCTGACGGACAATCCGCACTCAACGGACGGCGCCGCCGCTGAACCTAAAGTGGCGCTGATGGCACATCTGGGCATGAGCGGCCAGCTTCTGCTCCAGGAACACGACGCTCCTGACCAGAAGCATCTCAAAGTGCGCTTCCGGCTCAGCCGCCGCGACGGCATGCCCGCCCAACTGCGGTTCGTGGACCAGCGGATCTTCGGCGGACTGTTCGTCACGGCCCTGATCCCCACTGACGACGGCGGCCCGGGCGGCCTGTCAGCCACACCGGTGCCGCTCATTGCCGAGGAAGCCGCGCACATTGCCCGCGACCCCCTGGACCCGGCATTTTCCTTCCCGCTGTTCTACGCCCGGCTGCGCCGCCGCAGGACGGGGCTGAAAAGGGCCCTTTTGGACCAGGGCCTGGTGTCAGGCATCGGGAACATCTATGCGGATGAAGCCCTATGGCGCGCCCGGCTGCATTACGCCCGGCCCACGGATACGCTGCGCCGCAGCGACGCGGAGCGGGTACTGGAGAGCGCCCGCGAAGTCATGACGGATGCGTTGGCAGCGGGCGGCACAAGTTTCGATTCCCTTTACGTCAACGTCAATGGGGCATCGGGGTACTTTGACAGGTCACTGGACGCCTATGGGCGCGAGGGCCAGCCCTGCAAGCGGTGCGCCGCCGCGGGCATCCACGCAACCATCCGGCGGGAGCAGTTCATGAACCGCTCCTCCCACACCTGCCCGGTCTGCCAGCCCCGCCCGCGTAACGGACGCTGGTAGGCCCCGGCGAAGTCTGCGGAATTCCGGTGCGGAAAGCGCGGGAATGTTGTGGGAATACACCTATGAAGTGGCATTCCCCGGTGTCAGACTGGGCGCATGTTGGTGAAGCGTTTGGTGCTCATTGGAGCAGCTGCCGCCATAGTCCTCGGGGGCTCGGCCGTTGCCTTGGACAGCATTGCCCGCCAGCAGGCGGACAGCTCCATTCAAGCGGAACCCGGGGGCCGGGAAACGGCTGGCGGGTCCGGCACGATGTCCGCTGCACCGCCGCCCGGAACGCCTGCCTCAGAGCCCGCAGCGCAACCGGCCGAAAGCCCAAACCAAGGCGCCGGGGAGGGGCAGGTCAGCGGTGACCGGCCGCCCCCCGGTGTTGCCGCCGGAGTGCCCGAACCTGACGAAAAACCGTTGGAGGTTCTGCCGCCGGCCACCGCGCCACCTACCGGACTGCCCATGCCTGCGCCGCTGCCGGCCCTGATCCGGGCACCGTTGCCCGCGACCGCATCGGCCCAAGGTAAGACCGTGGACGGTTTCCCGTCCCAGGTGCTGAGCTTTCCGGAAGGAACGGTGATTGTCTTCACGGGCGTCAGCTCGGACGGCGACAGGCTTCAGGCCACGGCAGAGGGGATAGTCGGGCTCAGCCGCGATGAGGTGGCAGGCTATTTCCAGCAGATCCTCCAGCCCAAAGGCTTCACATCGGAAGACGCCGCGTCAGCGGCCGACCAGCAGGCCCGGCGTCTGAGCAGGGGCACCGACTCCGTGTCAGTGACGCTGTCTACTACAGGAACCGGCAATACCCGTTTTTCCCTCCTGGGGAACTTCACCGCCGGGCCGGCGGCTTAGATCCATGTACATCTCCATGTCGGACCGCCAGGGCGGCAGGAAAAGCACGGTTGAAGAAAGCCAAGGCACCCCAGCGCCGCCTTTCCGGCTTTCCCCCGCCATTCTCTGGCTCGGCGTGGTCAGCATGGCCACAGACATCTCCTCCGAATCCGTGGCGGCGGTGCTGCCCCTCTACATCACCGGTTTCCTTGGCCTGTCCGTGATCGCGTTCGGTGTTATTGACGGCATCAACCAGGGCGCCAGCGCGTTGGTCCGCATTGCTGCGGGCTGGGCTTCGGACCGGGCCGGCAGACCCAAGGCTGTCGCCATGGCCGGCTACTGCCTGTCCCTGGTGGCCCGGATCGGGTTCCTCTTCGCCGGCGGGTTCTGGTCGATCGCCGCAGTGGTCACGGGCGACAGGATCGGCAAAGGGATCCGGACCGCACCCCGCGATGCGTTGATTACGACGGCGGCACAGCCTGAGCATCTGGCGAGGCACTTTGGTGTTCACCGCCTGCTCGACAACATCGGTGCCGCCGCCGGACCGCTGATCGCCTTTGTCATCCTCATGCTGATGCCCAACGGCTATGGCACAGTCTTTGTGGTTTCGCTCGCTTTCGCCGCCATCGGGGTGGCAGCCCTGGTGTTGGTGGTTCCCGATCTGCGCACCGGCCGGCCCATCCGGCAGCAGAGCCGGGTGAAGAAGGCCAGGGCGGCCGAGCCCGGTGTGCTCAGGGAGCCTGCTCTGGAGGCACGGCGGCAAAGGATTCCGGCGATCCGCTGGTCGATGTTCCGCGAACCCGGCCTCGGCCGGCTCCTGGTGGCATCAGCTGTCCTGGGCGTCCTGACCGTTGGCGATGGTTTCATTTACCTGGTCCTGCAAAACAAGGACCAATTCGCAGTGCAGTGGTTCCCGTTGCTGTATGTCGGTACCAACGTTGTGTTCCTGCTGCTGGCCGTTCCCATGGGCCGGCTGGCCGACACGTGGGGCAAGGGAAAGGTGTTCCTGGCCGGGCATGTGGCACTGCTGGCCTGCTACTTCCTTGCTGCGGCCCCCGCCATGGGACTGACTGGAACGCTGGGCTGCCTGGTTCTCCTGGGAGCCTTCTACGCCGCCACCGACGGGGTGCTGTCAGCTTTCGCCAGCCAACTGACCCCACAGCACAAACTGGCCACTGGAATCGGCGCCGCGCAGACTGTTGTGGCGCTCAGCCGCGTGCTGTCGTCCACCCTATTTGGTGTGCTGTGGTTCGTTGTGGGCGCGTCTCTGGCGATGGTGATCGTCGGGTGCCTGCTGGCGGTGGCCGTTCCGGCCTCGTACTTCATCCTCCGGAACGCCCGCTACCAGGGCACGGCTGCGTGAGTCCGGAGACCGAAGCAGCGCCCAACCGGATGCGGTGGGTTATCCTCTTGGTGGTCACTGGGGTAGTCCTGGCAGGAACCGGGCTGTACGCGGTGATGGCGTTCCAGCGGCTGCAGGAGAGCAGCGCTGCCCTGCCTTCCGTCATTGTCACTTCGGGCGGGGGGACGCTGCCGGATGGCCAGTATCTTTTGTTCCGCAACACGGCGGCCGGCCAGGGCTACGGTATGGCTGGCACCGTGCCCCTGGCCGATCCCACAGGCGCCCGGTCACTCAGCACCGTGCCGTGCGACAGGGTCTACTCGACGGGCAGCGGATTTATGTGCCTGGCCACCGAACGCGGCATGGTCACCCGGTTTGACGCTGCCCTGCTGGGTGGCAGCTATCAGCGGCTGCAGGATTGGTCGCTTAAAGGTATTCCCAGCCGGACCAGGTCGAGCGGCGACGGCAGCCTTGTCGCCACGACTGTATTCGTCACGGGTCACTCGTACGCTGCGGCGGGTTTCTCCACCGATACCGTGATCACCCATGTGGGCGGCGGAATGGCGCCGGATAACCTGGAGGACTTCGCGTTGATGGTGAACGGGCAGCAGGTCACCGCTGCGGACCGGAACCTATGGGGTGTCACGTTTGTCCCCGGTGAGCCCGATGCGTTTTATGCCACTGCGGCCTCTTCCGGCAGGCTCTGGCTTGTCCGGGGCAGCATCTCCCGGCGGACGCTGACTGCTGTAGCCGATGGTGTGGAGTGCCCATCCGTCTCGCCCGATGGCACCCGCGTTGCCTTCAAAACCAACGTCTCGTCGGGGTTGACTCCCCAGTGGCGGGTTGCCGTCCTGGACCTCGCCACGGGAACGCGCGTCACTCTCGGTGAGGAACGCAACGTCGATGACCAGGTGGAGTGGCTGGATGACCAGACGCTGCTGTACGGATTGCCGCGCGAGGGGGAACCGGGCGACAGCGACGTGTGGAGCCTCCCCGCCAAAGCCGGGGGAGCTCCGGCTGTTTTCCTGGAGCACGCCTGGTCTCCATCGGTGGTCCGTTGACCCTGAAGGGCTGGATAGGTCCGGCCCTCCGCTACGACGCGGGGGAGAAGACCACATCCACGAAGTAGTTCGTGGCGTTGCTGGTCAGGTTGGGCACAGCGGTGCCCGTTCCCAGCCTGTAAAGACCATTCCGGGTCGCGGCGGCGGTGAGGTAGCCCACTGTCCTGGCCTGGCTGAAATAGTTGGTGGTGAAGGAGTACCGGCCACGGGGTGCGTTGTAGGAGACGACGTAGTCCGTGTTGGCGGCCAGAAGGATCGGGGTGCCTAACGTCACCGTCTGCCAGCCGGACAGTGTTTCATTGGTGAATGCCACCCGCACCAGGCGGGCGCCGGCGGCGGTCCAGAGCGACCCATAGTGGGTTCCCGTGTTCAGTGCACCCTTGTGGAACCGGATGGCCGTCACCAGCCCGGTGCGTGTGGTCCGGAACGAAACGCCAAGTTCAATGGCCCGCGTCTCGCTGGAGATGGAGGATGCCGGGTTGACAGTGGCAAACATGGATTGGTTTGCCGGGTTGGCCGTGGTGAATTGCCAACTGGTGGGCGGCAACGCCGCACCGTCGGTGGAGATCACATTGACGGCGCGCACAGTCACCTGGGTGTTGGCAGCCAGCAGGCTGGCGGGGGAGAACGTGATCGTTTTGCTGTCTGCGGAAATGGCCGACGTGCCCGCCACGCTGGTCCCCGCCGTGGTTGCCTGCAAAGCCGATCCAGCCCGCAGCGCCGCTGAAACTGTCAGGCTCGGTTTGGCATCGCGGGGGACGTTCACCGCACCCGGCGCCGGTGTTTGGGCGCCCACCGTCAGCGCCTGCGGTGCAGGCGGAGCGGCCGGAGGTGCTGCCTGGAAGACGACGTCGACGAGGTAGTTGGCGTTGGATCCGTTGCCGGGGAATCCGAGGGAGTAGGTGAAAGCACCTGCGCCGGGGGCGGTTTGGAGTGGTCCGCTGGTGAGGGCTGTGCTGTTTCCGCCGGTGGTGGCGGAGTAGGTGCCGTTGGGAGTGGTGTAGGCGGCTGTGTATTCGGTGTTGGCGTTGATGGGGACGGGTTGGTTGAAGGTGGCGGTTTGCCAGCCGGCGGTGGTTTCGTTGGTGAAGGTGATGGTGGCGAGTTCCTGGCCGCCGGCGGTGTAGAGCTTTCCGGTGTGGGTGCCGGTGTTGCTGGCGGCCTTGTAGAAGCGGACCCCGGTGATGGTCCCGGCGGTGGTGCTGCTGAAGCGGACGCCGAGCGTCAGCGCCGTGACATCGTCGATGTCCCTGGTAGCGGGGGTGAGGGTGTCCTGATAGAGGGTGCAGGGGCAGGTT